>NZ_JAYGGQ010000017.1:0-104799 GCF_034931225.1 Sinomonas terricola | reverse complement strand
AAGCCATGGGCTACCAGGTCACCCTCGCTCGCGCCAGCTAACGAGATCACCAACCAACTAAATCTTCGCGTCAGAGGCTGGTCTGGAGATTTCTTGATATTTTTCGGCGCCCGGTGTCCGAAACCGCGGTCCCTGCCGACCTTGGAGCGGTGAACCCGTCAGAGGAAGGGACCCAGATGACCAGTGATGAGCTGGGCGAGGACATGGCAGAGCTCGCCGACGCCGCAACGTCGTTCGCCGTGAGCGGGGAGGTCTGCGACCGGCTGGTCCGCCTCCACGCGGACCCGTTCGACGCATCCGCACGCGATGCCCTGTCTGCCTATCTCGCGTCCGACCGCTACCTCACCGGCGTCGCGGCCGCGGCAAGGATCCGGGCCGGACGGGCATCAGCCCCGGCCTGCCTCGTCGTAAGGGCGGGGGAGGCGTGATGCTCTGGAAGCCCAAGCGCGGCCCCGCCCGTGGACGCCGCCCGGGGACGGGGCCTGCAGCGAAGCCAGCCGCTGGGGCATCGTCTGGGACGGGAGTGCCGCAGACCCATCATTCGACTGCTGCGTCGGCGCTGAAGGGCAGGGCCGCGGTCGTGGGCGTCTGGGCGCTGATCGTCCTGTGGCCGGTTCTCGCTGCCAGGGCCTTCGTCCCGGCACCTGCGCATGTGGCCCAGGAGGCCAAACCCGTCGAGCAGCCCGAGTCCAGGCAGAGGGCCGGGGCGATCGCCGAGGCTTACGTCTCCGCCTGGCTCCGCGCGACGCGCACCAGCTCAGACGACCTCGCACGCTTCGGCGACATCGGCGGCCTCGTCCTCCCCGACCGTCCGACCGAGGCCCGGGATCTTGGGATCGCCTCCAGCGTCAGCAACGGTGCCGCGTCGACGGTCACTGTCTCGGCCGCGGTGCACGAGGTCTCGGCCAGCCCGGATGGGAAGGCCTCGGACGGCTGGCCCATGCGGTTCTTCCAGGTCGACGTCGTGGAGAAGCAGGGCGGTGCCCTCGCCCCGCTCGGCCTGCCCCGCGCGGTCGCTGCGCCGGCGGCCAAGACGGAGCCCATCCCGGGGTACGGGTCCACGCTGAGCACGACCCACCCGGCGGCGCAGGCAGCCCAGGCCTTCATCGCCGCCTACTGCTGCGGCGCAGGCGACGCCTCCAGGTACACCAGCCCCGGGTCGGGAATCACCGCCATCTCCCCGGCCCCGTACCGGGACGCCAAGCCGATCAGCGTCGCAGCCCAGGACACCCCCGCGGAAGTGCCCCAGGACGGCGCCCAGGCCCTCCTGCTCCTGCGGGTCCAGCTCAGCACCGCCGACGGGCGCATGGCCACCGCCGACTACACGCTCAAGATGCTCGGGCGCGCCGGCCGGTGGGAAGTCGCCCAGCTCAACCCGCCCCCGCGGTCCACCTCGACCGCCCGAACCACGCAATGAAAGGAACACCCATGAACAGCATCCACTCCCTCGCATTGACGGTCCCGGCCGTCGTGCCCGCTGCCGGCGGGAACTTCTGGACGTTCCTCAACGACCAGATCGCCCAGGCCCGCGGTGCCGCCGTCGCGGTATCGATCCTCGGCGCGATCTTCCTCGTGATCGGCACCATCATCAAGACGAAGTCCGTCGTCCCCTCGATCGTCGCCGCCCTGATCGGCGCCGGCCTGATCTGGCTGTGCGCCGGCGGCCTCGAGACCCTTTCCAACATGTGGGGCGGCACCGTGAAGACGGCCGCCGCCGTCGTGACATTGCCCGACGTGGTCTGAGATGGCTCTTGAGGAGGAAGAGGTCGAGATCGCCCGGTTCTACCGGGTGAGCCGGATCCCGACGATGGTCGGGCGCCTGCCGGACGGGTCCAAGATCCCAGGCGGGCCCTACACCGCGCTCCAGTTCGCGGTGCTCGCCGCCATGCTGATCGGCCTCGTCACGACCTGGGGCCTGTGGGCCAAGTTCGGATTCCTGGGCAACATCGCCTTCTTCCTCCTCATGCTCGTCGTCCCCGTCTACCTCGCCGGGATGGCCAAGACGACCGCACGGAGCCCGCTGATCCTCGCCCAGGGCCTGGGGCGATTCGCCTCAGCGTCCAGGACCGGCACGATTGACGGGCTCCCGCTGAAGTTCCCGAAGCCCCACACCGCCGCGACGCACGCACTGTACGAGGCCCAGCCCGCCCCCACAGGCCTGCCCGATCCGGTGCCGCCGGTTGCGCCCGGACCGGCACCGGAACAGCCGCGGCGCAGCGCCTCCCCGGAGCGGCGGCCGGTCACGGCGCTCGAGCGCTTCCAAGCCCAGTCGAAGGGACCATCGCGATGAAGAAAGCCCCCACCAAGGCGCTCGCCTGCAATCTCCTCTTCACCCGTCACGGGACCGTCTGGGCGACGTGGCGCCTGAGCCCGGTCGCATACGGCTTCGCCCCTGCCAAGCGGAAGAAGGCCGTCAAGATCGGCCACCAGGCCCTCTTCCAGGCCGTGCACGGCGAGGCCCTCCTGTTCGGCCTTACGGCAGACGTCGACCCGGCCTCCGTCGTCGAGCAGATGCTCGAGGGCGTCGACGTGTCCGAGTGCGACGAATGGCGGGAGGAGGCCCTCCTGACCCTCGACGCCCTCGAGGACCTCAGGCTCGGGACGAGGGCCTGGTGGTTCTCGGTGCCGCTCAGGCTCGGGCCCCACAGCGCCTGGAAGGAGATGGCCCGCCGAACTGCCACCGAGTTCGGCGAGGCATTCGGCCTCGCCCCGTGGATGCCGGGCCAGGGGGAGATCGACGAGCTCCTGGTCCAGGCCGCGGCGATCGAGCGGTCCCTGCCGACGATGTTCAACCCCCGCCCGGCCACGGTCGCCGAGCACATCTGGATAGGCCTCCACCACCAGAGCCGCGGCCTCGGGCTCGACCGGAGGATCCCGTCCATGTCCCATGGCGGCGACGTCCAGCAGGAGATCCTGCAGCTCGGGTCGGTGATCCCGCGGGTATGGCTCGACGAAGGGGCCCAGACGGACCTGGCCGAGGTCCCCGCCGCGAAGAGGCTCGGCCAGAACCCCTTCAGCCGCCGCTACCTCAAGGTCGCAGGGGGAGCCGCAGGGGAGACCCCCAGCTACCAGTCCCTCCTGGCCATGACGGGCACCCCCCGCGGAGGGATCACCTTCCCCGGCACCGAGTGGCTCGCCCTCGCCGACGAGCTCGACATGGACCTGGACATCGCCCTGCGGATGCACATCATGCCCGCCACCGCGGCCAAGGCCCGCAACCGCAAGGCCGAGAACACCATCAACGAGCAGTACAACCAGCGCACCGACGGCGGGATCACCGGCTCCAGCACCGAGCTCGACGCAACCGTCGAGGACCTCGTGCTCCTGCAGAAGGCCCTCGACCGCTCCGACAAGGAGACCCGGGTCCAGGTCACCGCCGTCCTCGCCGTGGGCGCTGACACCGCCGACGAGGTCCGAGCCAAGACAGACCGGGTCAAGGCCTTCTACAACGAGTTCGAGTTCACCTTCGACCCCCAGCTCGGCCTTCAGGAGGAGCTGTGGTGGGCGATGCAGCCAGGCGTGCCCACGTCGCGGGAGGTCCGTGCCCTCGCCCAGCTGACCACCGGACGCGACCTGGCCGCTGCCATCCCCCTGGCGTCGACCGACCTCGGGTCCCAGAAGGGATCCATCCTCGGAATGAACGTCTCCAGCGCCCGCCGGACGCCGGTGTTCCTCGACATCGAAGGATCAGTCCTGGGGAACAAATCGGGGTCGTTCGCCTTCTGCGCCGAATCGGGGGCGGGGAAGAGCTATGCGCTGAAGAAGATCGCAGGGGACGTGATCGACCGGGGAGGCCGGGTCTTCGTGCTCGACCACTCGGACACCAAGGAATGGGCCGACTTCGCCGGATCCGTCACCGACAGCGTCTCGCTAGAGGTGGTCAACCCCAGCCACAGCCTGGACGCGCTGCGCCTGTTCGGCCCCCGCGACGGCGGGCCCATCCTCGAGGCGTTCTTCACGACCCTGCTGAACATCGCACCCTCCGACGAGCTCGGCGTAGCCCTCAGCGAGGCGCTCGATGCCGACTACCTCCACCGGAACGGCATTGGCTCCGCATCCGAGCTCCTCGAGCACCTGAAGTCCCAGGACTGCCCCGTCGCGGGAGCCCAGTCGCTGGCGCGGAGGATGAACGGGTGGGCACGCAAGGGCCTCGGAAAGGTGATCTTCGATCCCTCCCTCGCCCCCCTGCCGCTGGACTCCGACGCCCTCGTCATGTGCACCAGAGGATGCGACCTGCCCACCGCAGACGAGCTCGCCAACGCCCACCTGTTCCGCCAGCTCCCCGTAGCCAAGGTCTTCGGACGCAGCGTCTATGCGCTGCTGGCCCGCATCGCCCAGTACGTGTGCTTCAAGGACATCGACCAGCTCGCACTGTTCATCGTCGACGAAGCACACCACGTGACCGTCTCGCCCGAGACCACCGGGATCGTCGAGCTCTTCGTCCGCGAGGGCCGCCGCAGCCGCGCCGCGATCGGACTCGGAAGCCACGACGCCGCGCTCGACTTCGGCAACGAGGCCGTCCGCGGCCTCATCCCCGTACGGGTCGTCATGCGCCACACCGACCCCAAGCTCGCCGCGCGCGCACTCGAGTGGATCGGCCTGAACCACCAGGACGACTCCCTCGTCGAAACCGTCCAAGGGCTCTCCCCCATGGACGAGAGCAACCGGATCGTCGCAGGCAGGGAAGGCGAGGGCCTCATGCGCGACCAGGCAGTCCGGTACGGGCTCATCCAGGTCACCAGGCCCGGGCGCCAGCGCCGGCACGAGGCGATCGTCTCCACCCCGGAGGCGGCAGCATGAGGAACAACAGCGCAGCCATCCGAAGCCCGTGGGCCGCACGGGGGGTCCTGGCGCTGCTCCTGCTGGCCGGCATCGGCATCGCCGCAGCGGGCCCCGCCCACGCCGACGCCGGGCCCTCGCCGTCTCCGTCGCTGCCGTCCGACGACGTCTTCAACGGCCTCACCGACTCCCACGGGGTCCCCGCCGACAAGTACACCGTGGTCCCCTTCGACCGCGGCGGCATGGACAACCTCTCCAAGCTCGTCACCGGGATCTACATCGACCAGGGCTGGCCGGGGATCGTCTATGTGGTCAAGGGCGGCATGTGGCTGTTGAGCCTGGTCCTGTCCTTCAAATGGGTCGACTTCCTCGCCGCCCCCTTCGTGACCTTCACCACGACCCTCCAGAACCTGATGGGCGGGTTCGCGATCATCCCCCTCGCGCTCTCGATCACCGGCCTCGTCGCCGGCATCGCCTTCGGGCGAGGCCGCCACGCCAGCGGCGGGATCGCCATCGTCAGCACGGTCATCGCAGCCTCGCTCCTGACCGGGATCCTCGCAAACCCCGCCACCACGTTCTTCGGCCCGGGCGGGCTCGTGAAGAACGCCACCGACTTCGGCGGGCAGATCGCCGTGTCCATGGCCACCGACGGATCAGACACGAGCGGGCGCGGGCTCACGCCCGAGGACGCCGTGAACGCCAGCGTCAACCAGAAGCTCGCCGACGTCTTCCTCCGGGAGCCGGTGATGTATGTGGCCTTCGGAAAGCGCCTCACCGGCAACTGCGAACAGGTCTTCGACGAGAAGATGAAGGCGGTCGCCGCCGGGGACACCTCCAGCAACTCCGTCCGGGACGCCGTCGCGGCATGCGACCCGCAGGCGAAGTACTTCATCGACCACCCCCAGGGGCAGATCGTGGTCCTCATCGGAGTGAGCATCACAGTGGGGGTCCTGCTGCTGATGGTGTTCGTCCTGGCGCTCCTAGTCGGCGCCGCGGTGCTTTTCCTCGGCTTCCGGTGCGTGGTACTGCTCATCGACCTCTACAAGGCCTTATTCCCCGGGGACTCCAAGGCCGACCTCCTGCGCGACCTCGGATTCGCCGGCGCGGCCGTGGCGTTCCTCGCCGGATCCCTCGTCGTGCTCGTGATGTACCTGAGGCTCGTCATCGAGCTCATGAAGTCCCTCGACAGCCTCGGGCCCATGAAGTACCTGCTCCTGGCCAGCCTTTTCGCCGGAGGCATCGTCGTCTTCGTCCGCTTCCGAAAGCGTCTGAAGGAGATGGGGGCCCGTGCCGCAGCGGCGCTCTCACGGGCCATGCGCTCGGCTCCCGCGGCCCAGCCCCGCCAGCCTGTTACGGCCCGCAGCGTGGTCAACACCGTCCGGCGGGGCTACAACGCCGCGAACGGCCTTCGCACCGCCAACGCACTCCACGATGCGGCGGCCTCCCGCTCCGCCTCGCCTTCGACGGCCGCGAAGCCCGCCCCCAGGATCGGGGGCCCCAAGACGCAGGCCGCGCTGCGCCTGGCCTCCAAGATCCCCGGAGTCGGGGGAGCGGTCGCCACCGGGACGATGGCCGCCCTGCGCATCCACCAGGCAGCGAAGGGCGTCAAGGCCGGTGCCCTGGCCGCCGCCGAGGGGGTACGGCGGGCCGGCGACGGGCGGGCCCTCCGCTCCGCGCACAACACCCTGCTCCGCTCGCGCCTCGGGCGCAGCGAGGCCAAGGCAGGCAAAGCCCAGGAGAGGATGCACCGCCGCCTCGACGCGGTCGACGCCCAGCGGGAGCGCTTCGGCAGCAGAGACGCCCGCCGCGCCGGCTTCGACGCCAAGGAGGCCCTCATCCGCGGGAAGGCCGCGAACTCGAACCGCGCCGCCGTCCACGCCGAGCGCCTGCGCGCGAAGCTCGAGCGCAACGAGCGCATCGACAGGAAGCTCGGCAAGAACGCCGCCGCCCGGCGGGCCGCCGACACGGTCCTGAACCCCAGGCCGCCCAAGCCGTGAACCAGAAGGCCCTCGCCGCGCTCGTGAGCGCATCGCTCGTCGCCCTCGGCCTCGCCGCGACCGGGCCGGCGGTCATCGTCGCGGTCATCGCCCAGCAGTCCGCCTCGCCCGCGTCCTGCCTCCCGGGCGGGGCCGCCGTAAGGGGAGCGTGGGGAAACCCTGTGTTCGGGCCCATCACGAGCCCATTCGGCCCCCGCGGAAGCGGCTACCACGACGGGACCGACATCGCTCCCCCAGCAGGGACTCCATTCGTCTCCGCCTCGGCCGGGACCGTGATCGCTGCCTACGGCGCCGGTGACGCCAACCCCACCGGGGACACCGGGAACGGCATCATCGTCGACGCGGGGGACGGGCTGCAATTCTGGTACTGGCACGCCCAGGACGGGTCCACCCTCGTCCGCAAGGGCCAGAAGGTACAGGCCGGCACCGTCCTGGCACGGGTCGGCTCAACCGGCAAGGCCGACGGGCCCCACCTCCACTTCCAGGTCATGGTCAACGGCGCCCCCGTCGACCCCGTGCCCTTCATGGCAGCAAGGGGCGTCAAACTCGGCGCCGACGCGCCCCAGACCGGGACTCCTGCGGACGCCTCGGGGCAGCAGGCGAAAACGGACAGCACCACGGCCAGCGGCCCCGACGGCGGCAGCATCCCGTTCTCCACCGCCCAGACCCGCAGGGTCGCCGACATCGTCGACGAGGGCCGCAAGGCCGGGGCCGGAGACCGCGGCATCCTCGTCGCCGTCATGGTCGCCCTCCAGGAGTCGGGGCTGTGGATATACGCCAACAGCACGGTTCCCGCCTCCCTCCAGCAGCCCCACGACCGAGTCGGATCCGACCACGACTCGGTCGGGCTCTTCCAGCAGCGGCCCGCGGCGGGATGGGGAACAGCGCCCCAGCTGATGGACTCCCGGCGGAGCGCGCAGGCGTTCTTCGGCGGCCCCGGCGGGCCGAACCGGGGAACCCCCCGCGGCCTCCTCGACGTGCCGGGCTGGCAGCAGATGAGCCTGAACGACGCCGCCCAGGCCGTCCAGGGATCGGCGACGCCGAACGCATACGGCAGATGGGAGTCCACCGCACGGCAGCTCCTCGCAGCCTCCGGGGTCAGCTTCGGCTCGAACGCCGTCGTCCCCGGCGGGTGCACCCCCGCGAGCGGCTTCGGCGCCGGCCAGCCGCTGCCCGGCGCCGACCAGACCGGCATCCGGGCCAAGATCGTCGAGTACGCCAAGCAGGGGCTCGGCACACCCTACGTCTGGGGAGGAACCAGCAAGGACACCGGCTGGGACTGCTCCGGCTTCGTCCAGTGGGCCATGACCAGCGCAGGGCTCAAGGGAGTGCCGCGGACCGAGCAGTGGCAGTACGGCAAGCCCACCAGCTCCCCCCAGCCAGGAGACCTCGTCGTCCAGATCCCGGACGGCCCCAGCCACTGGGCCCACGTCGGGATCTACGCCGGGGACGGCAAGATGTACAGCGCCCTCAACCCCGGCGTCGGCACCGTCCTCCACCCGGTCGACTGGAACCAGGGGACCTCCTACTTCACCCTGACGGACAGCTGAGCAAGGGGCCACCGAATGCGCACACGAGCCAAAGCGATCGCCGCCACCGCAGTCCTCGCGGCCGCCATCGGAACAGCCGCCGCCTCCCTCGCCCAGGGCCAGGACGGGCACGGGCAGCCGGTGAGCACGGCCGCTTCCCAGACGCCCCCAAGCCCCGCAGCCCCGCCCGCATCGCCCCTTGCTACGGCGGACGATGCCGCTCCCAGAGCCGAGGCGACCGCCTTCGTCGCAGCCTGGGGCACTCCGCGATGGGACGACCCGGCACCCGGGGCCTGGGCCGACCGGGCAGCAGGCCACGCAACCGACGCCTTCGCAGCCCAGCTCAGATCCGCCTACCGAGGAGGCAGCGGAGGAACAGCCTGGACCGACCTCGTCGGCTCCCGCGGCCTCGTCCAGAACGTCGTCGACCGCCTCGACCCGGCCCCCGCGGCCACGGGCCACCGCGCCTACATCGTCCTCTACCGGACGCTGACCGTGGCCACAGGCTCAGGGCACGCCGTGGCGGGCACAGCCCTCGTAGACCTTGTGCCCGAGCACGGGCAGTGGAGGGTCGCCGCATTCGGCCCGGTGGCCTCGGGAGGCATCGCACAGTCTCCCGCAACCACGCCCGCTGCCCCTCCGACAGTGTCCGACGCGGACTGAGGGATATCGGCTGATCCCAAGTGGCTGCGCCGCCGCGCAGCCCAGAACCGGCGGCCGAGCCGTCGCTCGCGCTGGTTGCGCCGTCTCGAATCTCCGCAATCTCGTGCTCACCGTGACATCACTGGGACGCTCGTGGTGACGGCTTGTGCTGTTCAGCTCCGCCTCGACTCCCTACGTCGGCGAACCTGAAACCCCTAGCTCTTTGCGGCTGCTCGAGCAGCTGGCGTCAGAGTCAATGAGGCTCGGGTCGATGCCATCCTCGTGCTGCACAGCGGCAGGGGAGGGGACGCGCAGGGATGGGCCGTGTCCTACGTGCTGGACATTCCCTGACGATGCGTTAGCTGTGTCGCTACTGCATCGATACCGCGCAGAGAACATATTGCTGACGAAGACGGCGGGGGAGCGAGGCTCGGTAGCTACTCGGGACGGTCCCTTCGGGACGCCCTCGATCCCGAGCCTATTCCCCGTGTCAAGTCATAAGCAACGGGGCCAAATCGGACTTTTCGGCCATGCGCCTGTCCGGATTTCCGCGATCCCGCGACCTTGGGCAGGTGATGGGGATGCTCCCCAAGGCCGAGGAGGTCAGCAGATGCTGAAGGAGAGGCGGCAGCCAGTGCCGGCCCGGGTCGCCGAGCCCGACGTCCACCAATGGGGGTACACGCGCCCGTCTCCCACGGTGGCGCCCACACTCAGCCCCAGGCCCCAGCGGTGGGGCTTCGGTGCAGGGGTCCCCCCGCTGGTCGCTGTCGCATATGCCGGAGCGCAGCTTGTCGCCGGCACGCCGTGGACGATCGCGCCTGCCGCCGTGGGCGCGGTCGCAGCCTCGGGGGCCATCACCGCATTCGGGCTCCGCCGCAGGGAGCGGGACGCGATCTCCGACCGGGCGACAGAGGACATCGCGTACCTGGTCGCCACCCGCCTGACGCGCCAATGCCTGAAGGTGCTTCGCTGGGAGGGCGGCTGGATCGGGCACCCCAAGCTCGTGCGGATCTCCTACGCCCAGGGTGCGGCGGAAACCCCCGGGCTGCGCGAGGAGCTCGCCCATGCACTGAGCTCGCGCTTCGGCCGCTCCTACCGCCTGGCCAAGGACGACCCCCGTCGCCGTCGACTCGTCTACGAAGAGTACACGCCCGACCCCGAGCCGGAAGAGCCCGAGCTGAGCGAGATCGAGCAGCGGATCGACAAGGTCGTCGAGAAGCTGTTCTCGGGCAAGGGCGGGAACCCGCCCGACGTCGACCTCGAATGGGACGACGCAGGCGTAGCTGCGATCAGCGTCCGCCACGACATCGGCGACCTTATCGCCGAATCGGCGGTGCGCCGCGTCAAGGAGCGCAAGTTCTCCAACATGGTCCCGGGCCGTTGGCGCGCCACATGGGACACCTCCGGCGACCAGGTCGTCTTCGCGCGGCGGCCAGAGCTGCCCACGTTCGTCGCCCACCCCCCGATCCCGGAGATGACAGGCAGGCCCCAGGACAAGGAGAACTACGAGACGCCGATCGCCTACGGCGTCGACGAGTTCGGCACGGTCATGGCATGGCGGCCGTGGCTGCAGCCGATGATGCTGATCACCGGCGTCACAGGCCGGGGCAAGACCGTCGTCGCGCACTCGGTGCTCACCGAGCTCGCCGCCCGCGGCTGGATCATCGACGTCTCCGATGCCAAGTTGGTCGAGTTCATCGGCTACAAGTCCTGGCCGAACGTGCGGTGCGTCGCCTCCCGGCTCGAGGAGCAGGTACGCCTCATCCACGCCGCCCATGACCTGATGAAGGAGCGCTATGCGCAGATCGTCGACGGGTCGGCGAAGGAGGAGGACTTCGAACCTTATTGCCTCGTTGTCGATGAGTTCGCGCTCTGGCGCGAGGACCTTACCGACTGGTACATGGACATCAAGAGGAGCGGGGACCCGTCGAAGGCGCCCGCGCCCCGGAAGGTCGCGGCCATCGTCCGAGCGGGAAGGACCGCCCGCGTCCACCTCGTGACCCTGACCCAGCGGCCCGACGCGGAGACCTTCGGCAACGGCGAGACCCGCACGAATTACTCCTGCCGCGTCTCCCTTGGCCCGCTCGACTTCGACGGCTCCCGCATGATGTGGGGACTCGGTGGATTGGGCATGGCCGTCGACCGCAGCGTGCGCGGCCGGGGCACCACGTTCAACGAGAACGGCGAGGTCGTGGACTTCCAGGCCTACTGGACCCCGGACCCGCGCAAGACCAGTCTGGAGAAGCCCAAGGACATGGCGATCCTCGCCGGGCTCCGTCCGGCCCAGGAGCTCCACGGGAAGATGAAGATCATCCTCCCTAAGCCGTCCGTCTTCGACGACAAGAGCGCGAGCGTCCTGCCCCCCTCGTACAGCGAATACGCCTCCGCCAGGATGGTCCCCGCCGACCAGGAGGAGACGGACCAGGATTCCGGCACACAGGACAGCCGAGCCGCCGAGCCCGCGGCCCCGACCGAAGGCGGGACGGGAGCGGCGGGCGTGGTCCCCCTCCAAGCCAGGGACCACCGGAACGAGAGGACGGTCCTGGAGATCCGCCACGGCAACGCCGGCACAGGGCATCCGGGGGCCGAGGTCGTGCCCCTCCGCCCTGCCCCCGCCCAACCCGGACCGCAGGATGAGCCGGAGCCGGAGGCTGGCTATGACGATCCGCGCTCCGGCTGGCGGCTCGACATGCTCAGCATCGAGCACGTCGAGGCCGGATTCGACATCCACCTCGACGACGGCGGGTGGGCAGCAGTGCAGGAGAGCCTGGCCGACGAGGACGACGAAGACCTCTGGAACCTGCTCATCGTCACGGATTCCGGCGAGGAGGCCATCTACTCTGCCCCATGCGGGGAGGCCGTCGCCGTCCGCGTCTCGGAATAGCGCTCAGAACCGGAAGCAACGAAAGGAAAGCCGATGAAGAAAAGCACGTGCCCGCCCACGCCATGCCGCCGCCTGCACGCCCATCCCGCCTCGGGCCACACCGTACGGGAGCAGCGATGAGCCAGGACGGCAACAGCGGACAGGGGAAGGACTACACGACGGACTTCATCGTCCTCGCCCTCGCAGCGGCTGGCCTGGGCGTCTTCGGGTCTGCCGGTGCCGCCTTCCTCGCACCAGTGCAGCGGTGGGCCCTGGACAGCGGGATCGTTGTCTCAGGCGATTCAGTGCTGATCGCCCTCCCAGGCTCCGGTGTGGGACTCGATCTGGGCAGGACGCTCGTCGCCGGGGCAGTCCTGGCGTTCTTCCTCCTGGTGGCCGTGTGGAGCGCGGCCCGAGCCAGGCATCGTCGGAGGGAGCTCTAGCAGGGCACCTGTGCGTCTGCACGCGGAAGGGGGCGGGCCATCATCTGGACCCGCCCCCTTCCGCGTGGGTTCTGCGCAGCGTCAGCCGCTCCTCCGGAGTAGCCGGACCCACGTCTCCGTAACGCCCGCGGCGGCGGCCAGGGCGGCTGTCTCAATGCCCTCCGCGCACCGGAGGGCCCGGTTGCGGTCGGCCGTCGCCGATTCGATCTGCGTCTCGAGGCGCCGCCTGCGGTGCTTGAGCTCGGAGAGGCTCGTCTGGCTCGGATGCACGCTGCGAGCCGCCGGGCGGCTGTTCCGGCGGGGGTAGTACGTGTTGCGCGAGATCCCGGCTTCGGGCAGGAGCGTGCGGATCACGTCCTCGCTCTGGGAGCGGCGGGTGATCTCGTCGACGGTCGCGACGAGGATCTTCTCGCGCTCATCGGCGAGAAGGGATATCCGGTCGCGGATGGCCCGGAGGCCCGTGAGTGCCTCGGCCTGGTCGGCGCGCGCCGGGCCGTTGCACGGTGCCTGAGGTATGGACATGGAAGCCCCTCTATTACTCGATCTGACATCGATAATTATATGGGCTTGCCGTGCGGGCGCAAGGCTCATCGCTGCCGCCGTCCCTCATCCAGGGCACCTGCCTCCTCGAGGATCCATTCGGCCTCGTCGAGGATGTCCTCCTTCTCCCGGTCCTCCAGGTCCGGCGCCCAGCCGAGCTCGAGCGCAAGCGAGGAGATCGATTCGTCATCGCTCGGCAGCGGGTAGGAAGGGGGCGGTGTGGCCACCGGTCTCCTGACGGAGCTGCGCAGGGTTGGCGCGGGTCCGCTCTTCGGGTCCGCCATGGCGATTTCCTCCTCGGTCCGTTCTCCGCGGAGCCTGCGACCTCACCCCGCCTCAATGGCCCAAGGTCGAAGAAGCGGGCCGCTTCGGACGCCGCGGTCAGGACTTCTTCATCCGCGAGGCCTTCCGCGCGGCGTGGGTGGCCGAATGCGGGACGAGCGAGGCGGCGTAGAGGGAGGCAAGGCGTCGGCCGAAATGGGGGTTGGCGTCGACGAGCTGCCGGATCGCCTCGCCCCGGGCGGAGATCCAGCCGAGTCCTGCGATCGCGGGGTTCGACACGGCCCAGGAGACGACGTCCTCGAGCGGGACGTCGATGCCGGCTGCCAGCGTGTCCGCATGGCACATGGAACCCCCTCCGAAAATACTCGATCTGACATATAGAAATATGTCAGGGGAGGGGTGGGCGGTCAAGCATGCGCGGGCAAGAAGAAACCCTGCCAGGACGGAGGACCCTCAACTGTCAGATCGAGCAATCGTGCCCTGGCAGGGCTTCTCAGATCATAGTGGCAGGGTGGTGGACGTTCCACCAACTTGCCCTCTAGCCTCGGCAGCGAGGCGGTCCCCAAGCCTTTGTCGAGTCCGCGGGGACCGCTTCACCATTCCGGGACGGATCCGACGCCATGGACACCTGCGCCTGCGGACATCCGCTCCAGCATCACATGAGGTGCGGCAGGGACTGCGCCCACGAGGGCTGCCACGAGTGCCGATGCGATATCCGGGCCTTCGAGGTCGACCAGGGGAGCGTCCACTACAGGACAGCGGCGCGATCCTGAGTCTGGGGGAGCACCTGGCCCACCGCGGACTCGTTCCCTGATCCAAGGCCCCGGGATCCCCGGGTGCCGCCGTCTGCCCTGTTAGGCTCCGGGAAAACTGCAGCAATTCGCAGGAGGAGACGTGGCGCAGCATTTCAGGATCGAGCTCACCGACGACATCGACGGAAGCGAAGCCACGGAAACGGTGGCGTTCTCCCTCGACGGCGTTTCCTACGAGATCGACCTCAACGGGGTGAACGCCTCGGGCCTGCGGGAGAAGATCGCGCCGTTCGCGGCCGCGGCACGGAAATCGCCCCGCGGCGGTGCCCGCACAGCCGTGCGACGTCCGCAGCGGTCCGGGAGCCGGTCCGCGACGATCCGGCAGTGGGCGCAGGAGAACGGCTACCAGGTCAGCGCCCGGGGGCGGATCCACCGCGAGGTCGAGGCCGCCTACGACAAGGCGCAGGCAGCGGCTCTCAGCTGAGGACGGCCTCGATCAGCTCGGGGCCGTTGTTCCTCACGTTCCCTACTGCCTGGCCGACGATGCGCGGGGTGAGCCGGGGCTCCGGGACGGCGTCGACGAAGGCGGCAATCCTGGACCTGTCGGTGAGCTCCGGGTCCAGCCACTCGTCCCACATCTCCGGGGGGAGGATCACGGGCGTGCGGTCGTGGATGTGCCCGAGGGCGTCCGCGGCCGGGCGGGTGAGGATCGTCGACGTCATGATCCATGCCCCCGGGGCCGTCTTCGTCTTCGACGCTCCTGTCCCGCCAGAACTCATAGAGCCCGGCCACGCCGAGCACGCTGCCGTCCGAGGGGTGGAGGTAGGTCGGGGTCTTGCTGCCGTCCGCGTTCTTCTGCCACTCGTAGTAGCCGTCGAGGACCGACAGGGAGCGCTTCCTGACCGCGGCCGAGCGGAACGTGGGCTTCTCCAGGAAGGTCTCGCTGCGCGAATTGATCGCGCGCGACCCGACGGAGAGGTCCTTGGCCCAGCCGGGCACAAGGCCCCAGCGCGCGGTCTCGATCCTGCGGGCCACTTCGCCGGTGGCGGGGTCGGGGCGCTCGAGCACGATCGGCACCCGCTGGGTCGGGGCCACGTTCCACGACGGGCGCAAGTCCTCGCCCGCAGTCCATGTCGCGCCGAAGATCGGCTCGAGCTCCGCCGGGGTCCGCGTGATCACATAGCGTCCGCACACATCCCGCAGGATACAGGGGCGGGGAGTGCGCGCCCGGCATCGCGGCACAGCCTTGCGACGACCCCCTACCCGGCCTCGGGCGCGGAGATCACACTGGGGGTGGAGGCTGAAAATGTGCAGCGACATGGACGATCTGAGCCTGCGCCTTCGCGACGAGCTCCGCAGGACCCAGTCAGGGCACAACCCGTGGTTCGGGATCCGGCTCATGCGCCACTACGAGGACCGCGAGTTCGCGGAGGACGGACAGCCGCCGAAAGAAGGGCCAGCCGGCAGCGGAACCAGATCGCCTTCCAACCCGTCCGGGACTGGCGATGCCGGCGGGAAGCGCTGAGGTCCTCGGTGGGGCATTCGACCTCGGGCTCGCCAAAGCGGTCCATGGCATCCCCGAGGGTCCCGGGCTGCTCTACGAGGCCAAGGTCGATGGCTTCCGCGTCAGCATTTCGGTCGCACATGGCGCAGTGCGGATCCGCTCACGGACGGGAACGGACCTGACGGCCCGCTTCCCCGAGCTCGCCGAGGCCGCGGCCGCCCAGATCCCGGACTCGACGGTCGTCGACGGCGAGGCCGTCATATGGAACCGAGGCCGACTCGACTTCGACTCCCTGCAGCGCCGGCTCGGTGTCGGACCAGCCCTGGCCCGACAGCGCGCACGGCAGCGGCCCGCCTCGTTCGTGGCTTTCGACGTCCTGGCAATCCTGGGCCGGGACGTCCGGCCCATGGCCCTGAAGGACCGCCGGGCCCTGCTCGAGGAGCTCGCCGAAGGATTCGCCCCGCCCCTCCAGCTCTCCCCGGCGACCACCGACGTCGACGTGGCGCGGGCATGGTGGGCCGGCCTCGCAGGCGCGAAGGTCGAAGGCATCATGGCCAAGCGCCTCGACGAGCCCTACTACGGGGGCGAACGCCGATGGATGAAGTCGAAGCGCCTCGAGGCCGAGGATGCGGTGGTCGCGGCGGTCATCGGCTCCCGCGCGAGGCCGTCCCAGCTCGTGCTCGGAATTTTCGATGACGCGGGCCGCCTGCGGTTCGCCGGCCGCACAGGTCCGCTCTCAGCCGCTCAGGCGGCGAGGGTCGCCCCGTTCCTCCGCAGGCCTGCCAGAGAGCATCCCTGGCCGGAGGAGGTCCCCTCGACCCTGATCGACAGGTTCGCGCGCGAGCGCACACTGGTCCACCTGACACTCGTGGAGCCCGTGGTCGTGGAAGTGTCCGCCGACTCGGCGCGGTCGGGGATCGCATTCCGCCACGTCGTGCGCCTGATCAGGGCGCGTCCCGAGCTCGACCCCGCAGAGGTCCGCATCGACTAGGGTCTTGGGTCAGCCTGCCCTCACGGTGGCGAGCTCGTCCCAATGGGTCGTGGCGCGTGGGGAGAGCATGTCGCGTTTCATGCGCCATTGGGGACCCGGGCGGATGCCCCCGACGCCGAGGCCGAGCATGTCCTTTCCGACCTTCCTGTGGACGTGGTCGACGAGGGTGGCGATGCCCTGTTCTTCGTGCCGGTACCGGAAAGGTTCGAGGGCCTGCTGCCCGGTGGCGGGGCGGAGGTCCGTGAGCATGATCCCGGCCCTTGCGTACCGGGTGCCCTCATCGAGGTGCGGGAGGAGCCGCTGCGCCGCCTTCGCGAGCACGACGGGGTCCGTGGTCGGGGCCGGCAGAGGCACGAGGACGGTGGGGAAGGAGCGTTCCTGGGCGAAGTGGCTCGTGCCGGCGAAGGCGGTCAGGAGTTTGGCGGCCTGGTGGTGACGCTCGAGGCGGGCGGCGCTCTGCTGGGCGTAGACGGAAAGGACCTGGCGCATCTCCGCCCGGGTGGTGACGGGGGTGGAGAAGGAGCGGGAGACGATGAGCTGCTCCTTGCCCTCTCTGGCCTCTTCGAACGGGATGCACGGGGTGCCCTGGAGCTCGAGGACGGTGCGCATGACGACCACGTTGAATCGGTCCCGGATCATGACCGGGTCCGCGGCCGCGAGGTCGGCGATCGAGAAGATGCCCAGGGCGTTCAGTCGCCTCTCGAGCCGTCCGGCGATACCCCAGACCTCCGAGACGGGCAGCTGGGCCATCAGCTTTGCCCGCCACTGCGGCGAAGTGCCGTCCCAGACGCAGACGCCGTCGAAGACGGGCATCTTCTTGGCCGTCTTGTTCGCCAGCTTGGCAGCGGTCTTCGTCCTCGCGATGCCGACGCAGACGGGGACTCCGACGAGCTTGCGGAGGGTGTTGCGGATCTCGCGGCCGAGGGCGGTGAGGTCCCCGGCGGCGGCGCGGGGGCCGAGTCCGAGGAAGGCCTCGTCGATCGAGTAGACCTCCAGCCAGGGCCCGAACCGGGCCAGGACCTCCATCACACGGCGGGACAGGTCGCCGTAGAGCTCGTAGTTGCTGCTCTTGGCGATCAGCCCGGTGCGGGGCGCGAGGGGGGCGAGCTTGAACCAGGGCTCGCCGACCTCGACGCCGAGGGCCTTGGCCTCGCGGCTGGCGGTGACCACGCAGCCGTCGTTGTTCGACAGCACGACGACCGGTCGGCCGTCGAGAGCTGGGTCGAAGACCCGCTCGAAGGACGCGTACGCCGAATTGATTCTCCACCCCCCTCCGGCGTGTTGCTCTGGGGTTGTGGCGGACGGTGGTGAGGATGTGGCCCATGAGTGAGAGTCCGGTCGTGTGGAAGGTCTTCTTTGCGCCTGATCACATCGATCTGAATGATGATGAGCTGCTTTGCCGTGCCCTGTGTTCGGTTGCCGGGGACGATGATCCATCGGGTGTGTGGCTGTCGTGGGCGGGACGTCCGATCTTCCTCGACGGGTCGGGTGTTCCGCATACTGCCTTGAATGGGTTCTTCGCTGGGGCGAAGATGCGGAACCGTGCGGCGTCGACGAACAAGCGGTATGCGTACACGTTGTCGGTGTGGGTGAATTTCCTGGCGGCGCGTGGCAAGGTCTGGGATTCGGCGGTCGAGAACGACGTGATGGATTTCAAGTTCTGGCGTCGCAGCGATGCACGGAATCCGCGACGGGTCTCGGGGTCGGCGTGGGCGAATGATCTGGCCGCACTTGCGACGTTCTATGACTGGGCGAGGAGGGTGCTGGGCGGGCCGTCGCTGTTCGCGGCTCCGGAGCTGGCCCCAAAACGGCAGAAACCGTTTGCGGGGTCCCGTCCGACTGGTTCGGATCTGCGGCCCGCCACTGTTCGCGGCGCAGATGTGAAGTGGCTCTCGCCTCGGGCCTATGCGCGATGGCGTGACGTCGGGATCCATGGTCTGACGCCGAAGGGGGCCGAGCGTGCGAGGTGGCGTCCCCGGTCCCAGTCCAGAGACGCGGCTTTCGTCGACGGCCTGTACGGTTGCGGGCTGCGTCTGCAGGAGTGGGCGAGCGTGCTGGTGCTGGAGGTGGACCGTGCGGTGGCGGGTCGCCAGTATGCCGCTTCACGGCTGGCGGACGCGTGCGCCAAGGGCGGCCGCGGGCACAGCTATTGGCTGCGGGGCGATGTGCTGGATCAGGTGGCCATCTACAAGGAGTCCGAGCGTGCGGCGGCCGTGCGGTCCGGGCATGCGAGCGGCCTGTACGAGGGGCTGCCCAGGCGGATGGTCATCGAGGAAGCTAGGAACGGCCTGCTTCGCGTGAGCACCTTCCAGAGCCGGACGTCATTCCCTTCGACGGTGCAGGTGAACGATCTGTCCCCCGAGGAAAGGCTGAGGTTGATGGTGCGCACTGAGGACGGTCTCGAGCCGGCTGCCCTATGGCTGAACGAAGACGGGAGCCCGCGGCAGAAGTCGGCCTGGTACAAGGCGTTCGACCGGGCGAACGCCCGGGTGAGGAAGGCGGGCATCGAGCGGTTGGAGTGCCATCCGCATATGCTCCGGCACAGTTTCGCGCTGCGCTGGTTCGCTGTGGGCCGGCTGATCTGGTCGCAGCAGGTCGTGGGCATGGACGCCGAGCAACAGCGCGATCTGCGGGAGCAGTTCGGCGACACCTGGTCCCTGGTTCAGACCATGCTCGGACACGCGGATGTGAACACGCACAGAGGTCAAGGCGGCGCTGGCCCGGGTCCGGCAGGCGGAGGCCGACCTCGCCGACTGGGGAGCAGGCCGGACGGACCCAGATCCCGAGGCGCAGCGGCGCGGCGAGCTGCTCGCGCTGGTCGCACGCACTGCGGATGTCCCGCGCTGGGGCCACGGCCAGCAAGACCTTTCCGCGAAGAACCGAGGGTCGCTCGAGCTGTTGCGCAGCATCTTCCCGAGCGCTCTTGAAGTGACAGCGCTGGCCGTCTTAATGGTCAGCGTGACCGGGCACAACCTGAGCACGGTCTGCGGGATGACCGCATCCCATGTCCGTGCAGACGATCAGCTCCGGGAGGAGCCGGTGATCCTGACGCGGGCATCGAAGCCGCGGCGCGGCCGCCATGCGGCGGAGATGGACCTGGCCATGGCACCGGGCACGGTTCGGGCCGACGGCCCGGACGACTTCGCATCCGCCTCGGGGGTCTACCGGATCGCCCTGGAACTGTGCGGCCGCGCCCGGAGGCTCATCGGCTCGGACGCACTCCTAGTGTTCCTCGGGGTCAACCCCGTCGACCGCACCCGCGGCGGATCCAAGCTCCGGCCCCTGCCAACGCATGCCTTGGAGTGGTGGCGAGGGACTTCGCCGAACGGAACCGTCCTGCCCCGAGTGGACTCACGCAGACTGCGGGTCGCGTTCGTCCAGCGCCACCAGCGCCCTGTAGCCCACACTGCCGCGACCCTTGTCAGCGAATACCTGGCCAAGGACGTCACCGCGCTGCCCGAATACCAGGCAGTCGTCAGCGATGTCCTGCACAGCGAGGTCGAGCGTGTCTGCGTCGGGCACAGCGTCCTGACCCTCACGGACGAGGAGGTGCGCGCGGCGGCGGACGATCCCGGGCCTGTCGCGCAGAGGCTCGGAACAACTGTGGAACGGCTCAAGCTAATGCTCGAGGGCCGGCTCGACACGGTCGCTGCCGCCTGTATGGACCATACCAACAGCCCCTACGGGCGGGCCGGTACCCCGTGCACTGCGTCGTTCCTGCTCTGCCTGGGATGCCCTAACGCACGCTCGGAGCCCAGGCACATCCCGACCCAGGCCGTGATGCTCCAGAGCATCACCCGACGCCGCACCGAATTCTCCCCGTCGGAATGGGAAGCGCGCTACGCCACCGCGCACGAGCAGCTCACCGACCTGCTCGACCGGCAGCATGCCGACCCCGAAGCCGCAGCCAAGAAAGCCACAGACGAGGACGGGCGGCTCGTCGAGCTGCTCCTGGACAGAGGACTGGACCTGAGATGACGTACAACCTGTCCCAGCGTGCGAGCGACATCGACGAGAACGTCGTGGTCCTGTCCCAGCGGACGCTCCGCCCTGATTCGAAGAATGCAGCGCTGTCCCGGTTCAAAGACGCCGTCTGGGACCTTACCCCGGGCATCTTCGAGGACCATGCGCAGAAGTACAGCATCAACTTCGCGCTGTTCCCGCCGGCGTGGGAGAGAGCCGTGAAGTCCTACGTCTGGATCCTTATCAACGAGGAAGCCCAGCGGCCCATCCAGGGCGGGCCTAGCGCGCCGGCTCAGCTTGCCCTCTCCACCATCGCGAGGCTGCCTACGCATGTGCGCCGGCTGATCGTGTGGTTCGAGGAGCACGGCTACAGCTCCCTCCAGCGTGCTATCCCGAAGGTGCTCGACCGGCTCCTGGCCGAGATGGGCGAAGCGGGCCTTAGCTTCACCCAGAAACGCCAGATCATCACGGAGACACGGCGCCTCTGGGCTTACCGTGACGTTGTGCCGGCACAGCTGCGCCTGCCGGAGTCATCGCCTTGGCAGGAGGAAACCGCGGGAAACCTTCTCTCACAGCGCAGCCGGAAGCCGGGGAACCTCACGGCCCGGATCGGCGACGAGACCCTCGTCCCGCTGCTGTGGTGGGCGCTGCGCTTCGTCGAGGACTTCGCCCCCGACATCACCGCCGTCTACCGGGAATACTGCGCACTCCTCAGCAGCGGCCACCGCCACATGCCGGCTGGAGCCCGCGAAGCACCGACCCCCGGGGCCCGCAAGCCGGTACTGCGCGCAACCCTCGAACGGCTCCGCGGCCTCGGCCTCGGCCTGCCCGGGCAGCCAGACTTCGGCGGGAAGCTGGTGGTCAACTGGACGCACCTGGCCCGACTCACGGGGTATCTGGGCCACACCCACGCTGTCTGGGACCGGGAGATCGTCGAGGAGAGCGGCCTGCACATCGAGCCCAAGAGCTATCTCACTACCCGGTGCACGGCCCAGTTGGACGGGCGCCTCTGGCACGGGCCTTTCATCGACTGGGAAGACGCTATCCCTCTGGCCCTGCACCTGCAGACGGCCTGCTTCATCGTCATCAGCTACCTCTCCGGCATGCGCCCAGGGGAAGTGCTGAACCTGCGGAGGGGCTGCCACAGCGTGAACCCACGCACGAAGCTGGACGAACTCCGCGGCAAACGATGGAAGAGCACCCGCAACATCGAGGGCACCAAGATCCCAGAAGGCCAACACCGGGAGAATCCCTGGATCGTCCAACCCCTGACAGCAAAAGCCATCGACGTCCTCGAAGGCCTTCACGACATGGACCTGCTCTTCCCGCGCACCCTGCGCCCGCAGGCAGTGCGCTGGGCAAACCACCGTACCGACGGGCGGGCCGGCAACGGCCAGACCTCCCCGAAGACCACAGGCGACATCGGCCACTTCACCCGCTGGGTGAACGAGTACTGCGCCCGCCACCAGCGCAAGGACACCATCCCCGAGGACCCGGACGGGCGCGTGACCCCGACCCGGTTCCGCCGCACCCTCGCCTGGCACATCGTCCGGCGCCCGCGCGGGCTGGTGGCCGCAGCCATCCAGTACGGGCACGTCTCCGACCTCGTCACACAGGGGTACTCCGGCAGCTACCAGTCCGGGTTCCCCAACGAGCTGGCCATGGAACGATGGCTAGAACGAATCGAAGGGATCGCCGACGTCGACAGCTACCTCGAAGGCGGCGGACACGTCAGCGGCCCAGCAGCCCAGAAGCTCCGCGAACGCACCCGGCACGCTACAGCCAAGTTCGCCGGACGCACCATTCCCACCGGCCGCCAGGCCGACAAACTGCTCAAGGACCCAGTGCTGCAGGTCTTCAAGGGCGACGGAATCCACTGTGTCTTCGACCTGCTCTCGGCCCTGTGCACCCGCGAGGCGGACGGACCCAATCTCGGCGCTTGCCAGAGCGCTTGCACCAACATCGCGCGCACCGACACCGACATACTCGAGGTGAAGGCCACCCGGGCACAGGTCTGCGAGGACAGGTTCGCTCCCCCGATCCGGTACGAACGCGGCCGGCAGATCACCGACCGGCTCACCAGGATCATCCACGACCACGAGGACGGCCAACGTTGACCGACACCGGCCCCGAAGACATCCGGGAAGCCCTGCAGAAGGCCGCAGACGACCTCCTCGAAGGCCGCGCCCCAGGTCCCCTGACCGGCGTGCGGCTCGCTGAACTCGCAGGCGTCAAACGGCACCGCCTCACCCACGACAACCCCGACATCAACGAAGCGTTCCGGGAACGGGCCCGCCAGATCAACCGCACCAAACCGGAAGTCGAGACCCTCCGGAACCAGCTCGCGCTCGAACGCGAGCGCACCGCGCGCCTGAGCCGCGAACGCCACACGCTCGCGGCACAGCTGCGGAACTACGCCGCAGCCCTCGTCGCCGTCACCGACGAACGCGACCAGCTGCTAACCCAGCTGGGTGACATGAACAAGATCGCACCCCTCCGCAGATGAGGGAACCGCACAAATGGGCAGCTCTCGCCGACTCCCCTCGGTCCGGAAGATCCACGTTCGCCGACAATTCCACGGACACCCGGCCGTGAGGCTCACTGCAAGTTTCGTTCGACTGGCCGTTCGCGGGGGAAACAGCGAGCGAAAGTCTGGCCTACTCGATCACCAAATGCGAAACTTCCCACCGTGGACTCGGACAAGTACAAAGGGCTGTACCCCGTGCAGGCAACGTTCGCGCCCGCCCGCGCTGGATACCTCATTCAAGCAGGAAGTCGGACAGGCTTCCGCCGCGCAGTGCAGGAGGCCAGCACCAGATGGGGCGGCGCTGCGGAACCGATATTTCCTATCCCGGACGACGCGAATCCTGCACCTTGGGTGAATGCCCTACTCGAGCTGACCCATATCGACGGCCTCGTCAACGTAGACCTAGCAGAATCCGTTGCAGAACGCACGGCGAATGCGTTGGACCTTCCCTGGGTACCACTGAAGGCAATCGACCGACGGGGACCGGTGTACATCAACACCCATCCGCTATCACTGCCCTCGACCTCAATCGACAGCCTCGGCTCCCGCATCACCGCAGCTCCAACCAGTCGCCTCTGGGAGGCCGTGGCCGCCGGCGATCTGCCAGCTGATCACCTCGAGGAAGCCCAACGCCAAGGCGTCAACGTATCCACATCAGGCTCTGCGGACGGGGTCGGCCGCGCCCAGCTTCGCAACGCAACGTGGATTGACCAGACCGTCGCCGCGTTCGGCGAGACGTACGCCTCGCCCGCTCCCGCCAACATTCCCACCGTCGTCTGGATAACCGCGAACGACAGCCTCGACGATTCCTTGGACTTCTGGAACGTCAGGGCTCTCAGGCCCAGGGGCATCGCCACCATGCCGATGTTTCTTCTTCCTGCCGAGGACGTCCCGTACTGGCTCGGCTTCGAGGCACAGCTGGCGAGCGCCCTCAGCAGGCCGGACGAAATCTCGCCCGATGTCTTTCTCACAAGCTCAAGCGCGTCTTCAGAGGAACTCGCCAGCATTGCCGGCGCCCTTGGACTCGTACCCGCTACAGACGAGGAGACGCGGACCTCGGTCCGCTTCCCGCCGCCGGTTGAGCGCCGACAGGCTCCCTTCACCTATCGCATCATGGCGGGGGTGGATCAGTACGTCAGCTTCGACAGGCGCTACGGAGTCGCCACCCTTCTGGACGCACACGCTTTCACAGGCCGATCGACCATCCTGCAGTTCGCTTCGCCAATTGCCTTCGCTGGCGGCGGGGCCACCAAAGTGCGTTTGCGTTCAACCCTTTTCGACGGCCTGCCAAAGAGGGAGGCGATTTCGTCGTCCATGATCCCGGGGGCGGTCTGGCGCGGCGACGAGCTCGAGATCGCAGTTCCTGCCTTGGCCCAATACCGGTTCGAAATGAAGGTTCCGGAGCTGCGCGATGCCTTGATCGCCCTCCTGGACACGGCGGCCGAGAGCCACGCTCCGTCTGACAAGGGAAGCATTGCTTCGATGTTCCTTGCTCGCGAGGACGAGGCGGCCGCCCTTCTGGAGCCGGACATCTTCGAGGCAATTCGGGGTCTCACAACACCTCGCTCCAGGCGTTTCTTGGATGAGCTCGAGAGGATCACCGGAACCAGCGCCTCGTCCGAAGACCTAAGCGACTTCGCCCGCGACTGGGCATCACAGAGCAAGAGAGCCTACCGGCTGCCCGGGAACGTCGGCCTTCCCGCCGTCAAAGCCGGTGTTGCACTGGAGCGCCTGTGCGGTCTCGGGTGGGCGGAACGGGGCTTCGAGCTCAGATGCCTGTCGTGTCGAACTCCCAGCTTTGTACCGCTCGCGAGCGTTCCGCAGACCGGGGCAGCCTGCCCAGCTTGCCGAGCGGCTGGGGACTACACCAGCGCAAATGCTGGGCCCAGCGTCTTCTACAGACTCGACGGACTCATCGACCGGGCGAGCGACCAAGGCGTCTTCCCTCACCTTCTGACGATTGCGGCGCTGCAGAAGAAGGAACCGATGTCGTGGTTCCTTCCCGGTGTCGACTTTACGTTCGGAGGCGGCGACCGCCGAGAGGCAGACATCGTCGGGCTGTATGCAGGACAACTCACGGTAGGAGAGGTCAAGACACGCGGCGCGGAGTTCACCGCTGAGCAGATCGAGCGGGACATCAATCTGGCCGAACGGCTCGGCGCAGACATCTATGTCCTCTCCGCCCCCGACGAGATCTCGGAAGAAACAAAGTCGACTGCGCGGGCCCGATCCACGGATGCCGGCATCGAGCTGATCCTCCTTGACAGGACAGAACTGAGACCGTGAATCTGGTTACGGCCAGCCGACGATGAATCTGAGATGCATGTTCGGCCGCCTGGGATCAACGTACACACAGGGGTTCGACAGGAGCGGTGCCAACAACTCGGGCGCTGGATTTGTGGCGGAGGTCGGTCCCATGGCGCCATTGCCAATCGGGAACTCTCCACGTGCTCAGGTTGGCGCTCTCCACCAGAGCGAAAGCGTCCGGCAAGCCGTATAGTCCTGACCAAGATTGAGGGGTAGTTGGGGGCAAGGGTGGACGGGCAGATTGCCAGATTGGCAGAGCATGAAAGAGGAACCTACTGCCTTCTGACAGCTTCCGGTTCGATTTACATCATCGAGCTGGGAACTGAGCACAGATCCTTGACGCGGGCTCCGGCGGGGACCCCGATCGGCTCACACCCAAGCGCTGACCTGCGAAAAGACGGCACGCCGGTTCCACTGCTTGAGGTCTTGCGGGTGGAGCTGGGGCGGGAGGCCCACTTCCTGGTGGACTTGCGGGGCGACGGCGTACCGACCCTTCGGAGCACGACACCAGTCAGCTTGATCCGGCGACTCGATTGAGCACCGCTCACGCCGAACAACGGTAATCGCACAGTATCGGTTCCGACGGTGAACCATGGATTGATGGGGGGCTAACATGGCGGGGACAAGCGCATCTCCTTACTCCACGGGTGGCGGAGGCGTCACCTTGGAACACCGATATGCCGCATGCCTGTTGGCGGCGTTCCTTGCTGGGGACCCCATCGCAGAGCTCGGGGACCATTTGACTGTGGCCTCGATTCGCCTGCAAGCCAGCGATGTCAGCCCGATCGACGACATCGTGGTCGAAGGCCAGGACCCGAGCGGGATCATCCATCGCGTGTCAATCGGGGTGCGGCGTGACCCGCATCTGGTCAAAAGCGAAGAATCATCGGTTCCACTCTTCCGCGACTACCTGCGGATCGTGATCGACAACTGGCCTGAGGTCTCCTCAGGAACATGGTCGATGGCACTGGCCGCCGCAACCCAAAGGCCAGCGCAGACAGAGCTGAACACGCTCGCCGCGTCAGCCCGGTCCGTCCCAAACTCAGCAGAGTTCGCCGCCTTGATGGCCCGCCCGGGAGCGACCAACGCAGAAGTGAGAGGGCGGCTGGACCACGTCAAAGACCTCGTGCGTCAGGCAGCAACCGGTCTTACCGGTGCCTCATCGCTTAGCCCGGATGAACTCACATGGAGACTGCTGTCGTGTCTGAAAGTTCACAATCTGCGCCTTGAAGGCACCAATACACGCGACCAGACCACCGCCGTCGCGGCCCTGCGCAAAGTGATTGCCGACGACTCCGTCCAGACTGCAGACACCGTGTTCCTGAAGATCGCAGAGCTCACCAGAGCCTGGGCGGCTCGGGGCTCCGTGATCACGGAGCCCATGCTCCGCAAGGAGCTGAGTGGCTACGGCCTGAAGCGATCTTCATCCCACGCAAGAGCTTGGGACGTCCTCGATCGCTTTGGCGTCCGGCTTCGCGATTCCATACGGCCCGGCCTCGGTGCAGAGGCACTCGAGTTCGAACGCGCCGACGAAAGGGCCCGCCTCGAAAGTCTGATGAGGAATGTAGGCGAGTCTGGCGGATCCTTGGTAGTCACCGGTGAGCCTGACGTCGGCAAGTCCGCTCTATCCCTCCGCGTACTGGAAGCCCTGCGCAGCGAGGGTGCCTCTGTGGTGAGCCTCAGCCTGCGGGATCTCCCACCACGCGTCGCCGAATTCGAGGCCCTGCTAGGCGGAGCACCATTGAGCGATGTGCTCTCCACAGGGGCGGCCCGGCCCAGACGACTGCTGCTCATCGACGGCAGCGAGTCGGTGCTCGAGGGCAGGAGGGACGTCTTCCGGGAACTCGCCGCCGTGGCCCTCGAAACGGGTCTGGGCGTGGTCGCGATCACTAGGACGGACGGAGCCGGGCAAGTCCTCAAATCGCTCGTCCGTGCAAGCGAGATCGCGGGCACGGCCTTGGCACCGGTACAGCATGTGGTTGGCCCTCTCTCTGAGGAGGAGCGCAGATCCCTGCCAGACACCTTCGGTGCTCTGGCGCGGCTGAGCGGCGACCCCCGCGCCGAGTGGCTGCTCGGGCGACCCGGCCTTGTGGACGCACTTCTTCGCTCGGGGAGGGTCGTGGAGCCAACGACCGCCCTGTGCGAGGCCGACGTGTTCTCCGCGGTCTGGCGTGATCTCGTCCGTCAGGACGAGGTTCACGAGCCCGGTGCTGCTTCGGCCGACGACCGAGAGCAAGCGGCCCTCAGCGTGGCCCGGCGGACCCTTGGGTTACTCCCGATCCAATCGTCCGGGACCGCCGCCGCAGAGCTCAAGTCCGACGGCGTGCTCAGGGTTCCGCACGATCCAGCATTTTCATCCGGGGATGAGTTCTCGACCGACCTCTTCAGAGATTTCGCGCTCTGCCGTCTGTTCATCCGAGATGGGTGGAATCCGCTCGCCGACGCCGGTGCGCCGCGCTGGGCGATCCGTGCTGCCCGCCTAGCGTGCCAGGCATT
The DNA here is from genome assembly GCF_034931225.1 of Sinomonas terricola. Classification (NCBI taxonomy): domain Bacteria; kingdom Bacillati; phylum Actinomycetota; class Actinomycetes; order Micrococcales; family Micrococcaceae; genus Sinomonas; species Sinomonas terricola. The sequence continues at coordinate 77,184 of NZ_JAYGGQ010000017.1, read as the reverse complement.
CCTCAACTATGGCGACCGTCGAACCGCCTGGGCGACGCTCGTCGCACGCTTCGACCAGATCGCGCACGACCACGGCGACCGATGGGTCGAAGTGCCGTACGAAGCGCTGCTCACTCTCGGCGACGCCGAATCCGCAATTCGGGATCTCTGGGTAACGCTCACGGAGGGAGGCCAGCGAGGGCTTAGGACCCTGCTTCGCCTCGCCCACTTGCGGTACGTCAAGAACACGATTGGCGACCCCTTCGCGCTCGCACCAATCGTCAAGGCCGCGTTCGGTGACCGCCCTGTCTTCGACCAACGCCCAGGAGCGGGCCGATCGGAGCTGACGGATGCGATCCGGTCTGTCGTGCTCGCATGGCTCCGGGGAATGGCGGTCTACGGCCGCGGGCAAGACGAACTGCGCCAGACAATACGCGACGTGGTCTTGGACGGCGAACCACAGCTCTGGGACGAGTTCACGATCGAAGCACTGGCCATGCTAGGTCCGGATATCGACGGTCGAAGCGAGGCGTGGCTCCGAGACGTGGGTGAGCAACGGCCCAGCAGCCTCTATCCCGCGGTCGAGTCACCGGTCGTCGCCCTGAGCATGTCGGCATCCCGTCCGGAACTGCTGTTGCACCTGGCAGAGGCCTACTACATCGAGCACCCCGACCCAGACGACCACTGGCGCGGCATGGGCCCTCTCGGGGACGGCATCCGAGACTCCAGGCACGGAATGGCCGGGGTCGGGGACCCGCAGGCCGCTTGGTACTACGGTCCGTTCTTCCGGCTCCTGAACACGGTGCCAGCCGAGGCAATCGCATTCACGAATCGGATGCTGGACCATGCCGCCGCATTCCGCGTCGAGAAGCTTGGAAGCTATCTTGGCGAATCCGAGGTGCCCGACGGGGTCGAGCTGGACATCGTCGGTCTGGGCATGCGCCGATACCTTGGGGACAGCCAGGTCTGGGCCTGGTACCGGGGAACCACCGCCGGCTCCAATTCCTGCATGAGCGCTCTTCTCGCCCTCGAACGGTTCGTCGACCATCTGCACGAGAAGCGCGCGATCCCGGCGCGAACGATCGCCGAACTGCTGCTGCGGGAGTGTCACAACCTCGCCGTTCCCGGGCTGTTGGTCGGCTTCCTGGTGCGGCATCCAGACGCATCTGAGGACCTCTTGGATCCCTTTCTCGCCGATCCCGATGTCTGGGACCTGGAGATCGCCCGAAGGACAGGCGAAGACGGCTTTCGCGTGCGTGACTCGGATGCAGACAAGCTCACCGGAGCCGACCTGAGGCGCCATACACCGCACGACGTCGTGGGCTGGATGGTCGTCAATGCCCGGCGCCGCGGGGATGTGGATCGCCTCACCCAACTCGAGCAGGTGGGAGACCACCTCCTCGAAAATGCCCGCAGCCGGCTGACCGGCGCACCCGGCGAGGACGAATATATCGCGATGGTCGAGGGCTGGGCAGCGGAGTTCCGTCTGGAGAACTATCGGGCGAGCGAAGTTGACGGTGGTGTCCTCATTGAGTTCGAGCGTCCCGAACAGGTCGAACGGGTGCTTGCGCCGCGGAACCTGGAGCTGCAGACGACGAGCACGCTGTACAGATTCCAGAACCGATACTCCCGGGCGAATGACGGTCCGAAAGACTGGTCAATCGACGACCTGAGAGCCGACCTTGCGACCGCACGCAGCATCTCCGAAGGTGCCATACCGGAGGGGTTTCTATGGCCGGAGAACAGTCTCGTCGCCGTGGCGGCTGCTGCCGTCCGGGCGCACGCGCTTGGGCTGACGACCATAGAGAAATCCGACCTCGTCTGGGCGGCCGAGGCGGTAATGTGGGCCGCCGAGAATCCGCGCGTTGACAGCACCAGCTACCCAGGAACCGTGTTCCCCATGGGCGCAGACCGGCCAGCCGCTGTCGCCGCGCCGCTGTTGCTGCTCGAGCCCTTCGACGACCTGGGCCTTGACCGACAACGTCTTGAGGGCAGCCTGCGCGCACTCGCCTCCAGCCTGTACGACGAGGTGCGCATGGCCTACGCCAAGGGCTGCGAGCCGATCTGGGATGCTGCCTGCTCGTTCGACGCGAACTCAGATCGATGCATACGGCACCAGCCAGCATGGGACGCGGCGGTTGCCAGCTTGGCCGACTGCAGGCTGGGGCCATGGAGCCAAGAAGGTCAGCGGCGCGTGCCGGATCCTCTGACTCCTCCATTTCACGAGACGCTCTCAGGCGTCGACAGCAGGGACCTGCTGGTGAACCACCTGCGAATGCCGGTGGCATGCATGGTGGACGCGAGGACGTCCGGCTGCTCGGCGGACGATGCCCTTCACCTCTGGATGCCACTGTGGAGCGCGCACCAGCGCGGCCTCGAGCAGTGGTGGCGAGAGGGCTACGACCACGGCGAAATCGTGCACCACGAGCCGATCGCCCAGCGGCTTGTCGAAATCACCATCAGCGGCGAGTCTGATGTCCTCGAAGCCCACATCAAGACCTTCGCCGAGAATTCCAAAACCCTGCATCTCTTGCTTGAGGGCCTCGCCAGGGTCTTCACCTACGACGCACGGCTGCGGCTCTCGCTTCCAGACTTTTGGCCGTGGGCAATGCGGGTGGCCCTCGACGCGATCGGCGACGGTACTACCCTCCGCGCTGAGCGCCACTGGTTCGACTACGCCGTGGCGGCCATCCTGCCCGTCCCGCACCCAAGATCATCGGACCCCGACATCGGCGCCACATTGCAAACATGCAGGGGCAACTGGATCCAACCTGACGCTCTGGAAGGACTCGACGAGCGTTGGCTCCGACTGGCTCAAGGGGAGCCAAAGGCTGTCGACGCCGTGGTTACGTTCGCGCGGAGTGCCCCGCGAGCGTGGCAGACGACAACGGCACTGACATGGATCGAGTCGATCATCGGAGGGCGATTCGACCTCTTCGCGAACCGCATCTGGCTCCTCGGTGAGTGGTTCACGGACCTCCACGAGGCAGACGCAGTCACTGCAGACGTCCGTGCCCAGTACCACAGGATCGTGGACGGACTCGCCGCTGCCGGTGATCAGCGGGCCGTGAGACTCCAGCAACTAGACGAGTGACACCGCACGGGGTCAGGACGAGAGGTGCCACGCCGAGTCAAGGCTTGGGGACAAACTTGTTCTCAGAGCCTGCATCTCGCTTTGGCCTCGATGCGTGTCCTCGACGGTCCGGCAGGCGGACTGGATGGCGTTGGACTAAGGCGGGGTGTCGACCGCCACGTAATTCCCCAGGGCTTTCGCCACGGAATTCCCCAGTGCCTGATGCGATGGTAGCCGCACGGCGGAGTGAGCAGGGAGCCCTGAGAGTGCCTCGCTGACGGCTTTGGCGGCGCTCGTTTAGGGCAGGCGTTTCGGTCCTGTTTTGGTCAGTGCGTGGCAGGTCGTCGGCGCGCCCGGTAGGAGCCGGCCTGGATGGTGATCTGGTAGGCGTTGTTCACGAGCCGGTCGAGGAGGGACTCGGCGACGACCTGGTTCGGGAACAGGGGGTACCACTCCTGGGGCGCTCGGTTGGTGGTGACGATGATGGAGCGGGCGGGGCGCTCATTGACGATCTCGTAGAGGTCGTCGCCCTGGGCCGGGGTGAACTCGCGCATCGCGAAGTCGTCCAGGATCAGCAGGTCGGGCTTGGTGTAGCCACGCAGGCGATGGGCCCAGCTCCCGTCGGCGTGGCCGCCGGCGAGGTCGGCCAGGACCCGGGAGGTGGCGGCGAACCGGACGGTGTGCCCGACGCGGATGGCCTGATCCCCGAAGGCTGTGGCGACGTGTGTCTTGCCCGAGCCGACGGGGCCGCTGATGATCACGTGCTGGCCGGTGCGGACCCATTCGGCGTTGGCGAGGTCGCGGATGCGCGCAGCGGGGATGCCGGGGTCCGCGGTGAAGTCGAAGTTCTCGATCCTGCCGTCAGATTCGAACTTCGCGGCCCTGGTGCGCCGCTCCAATGCCGCGGAGTCGCGGCGATTGATCTCGTCCAGGCACAGGGCCTGGAGGAAGTCCAGGAACCCGAGCTGGCCCTCGGCGGCCTGGGCGAGCCGGTTCTCGAGGGAGTCGAGCATGCCGGAGAGGCGCAGGGTGCGCAGGGAGGCGGCGAGCTGGGTGCGGTCGGCGCCCACGGGCCCCTGGGCGGTGCTGGGAGTGGTGGTCATGGTGGTCTCCTGTCTCGTCGGTGAGGGACGCACGTTCCCGGGCCGCTGTAACGGCGACCCCTGGGGGCATGCGGGTGAAGGGGTTCAGCTGGCGGTGAATGCGCCGGGGCCACGGAGGTAGGCGCCGGCGCCGTTGTCGCCGTTCGAGCGCACGGGCAGGACGGTCACGCCTGCGGCCAGGAGGCCCCGGACCGTCTTCAGCGTCGGGTCCCCGGCCGCGATCGCCGCGGCGCAGGCGGTCTCCACCGCCTCGGGGCGGCGGGTGCCGGCGAGGCGGATGATGCCCTGCGCGGCGCGGATCCGGTGCACCGCCGGCTCCTCCAGCAGCCCTTCGACGAGGGCCGCGGCCGCGGGGCCGATCAGGGACGAATTCTCCCGGCACCATGCCGCGTCCCGGGTGAAGAACCCCGCCGCCGCAGGCGGGTAGTCGGACAGGTCGGTCTGGCGGCCCTTGGCGATCCTGGGGTGGACCTTCGCGATCGCCCCGTCGAGGTGGAACTCCACCGTCGTGCCGCTCAGGCGCACATCCAGGCGGGCGCCGACGAGCTGGTAGGGCACCGAGTAGAGCACGCCCCCGACGGAGGCGTGGCAGTCCGATCCGACGATGGCGGTGCGCCACTCTGCGGGCTCGAGCCTGCGGGGCGGCAGCGGGACCATGGCCGGGCGCTCCACGGCGGTCATGACCTCCCACGGGCTCTGCCCGGCCAGGGCCCTGGGCTTGCGGGCCCCGGCGACCTCGCGGCACCAGCGCTCGGCCTCGGCGCGCATCTGCGCCATCGAGGTGAAGGACCTGCCGGCCCAGAACGAGCCGCGCACGTACTGGACCATCCGCTCCACGTGCGGCTTGTCCTTGGGCCTGTTGGCCCGGGCCGGGTCGAGCAGGGTCCCGTAGTGCTCGGCCAGCTCGGCGTAGGCCCGATTGAGCTTCGGGTCGTAGAGATCAGGCCTGATGACCCCGGTCTTGAGGTTGTCCGAGGTGATCCGGCGCGGGACGCCGTCGAAGAGCTCGAACGCGGCCACGTGCGCGTTCGTCCACGCCGTCTGGTCCATCCGGGTCGTCGGGTAGACGAAGGGCTGCTTCGAGAACGGCAGCGTGAGCACGAACGCCCACACTCGGTGGCCCTTGCCGGTCTCCGGGTCGCGCCAGTGTCCGAGCATGCCGTAGTCGACCTCGCCGAGCTCTCCCGGCGCGGACGGGGGTTTGAGTACCGTGGGCTTCCGCCCCGCCCGCCCCGCATCCGGCATGGTCGCGGCCAGCCACCGGTAGAACGACCGCTGCGAGGCCATGACCCCGTGGTCGTCGACGAGGCGCTGGTGGACCACGGCCCCGGCAACCCCGGCCTCCAGCTGCTCCCTGATCCACTCGATCCGGGCGTCGAACTCCGGCCAGGAGATCTGCCGCAGCCTCCCGTCCACGACGGTCGGGAACCATCCGGCGACCATGTCCCGCCATTCGTCGGCGTTCAGCCCGAGCCCCGGGGCCAGGCCCTCGGCCTCGGCCGGGGCCAGGTACTTCTGCACGGTCTTGCGGTCCATGCCCAGTGACACCGCGAGCTCGCTCTTCGAGCGGCCAGCGTCCCAGTGCATGAACAGTTCGATCAGATCCATCGCTGCCACACTCCTACGCGTCAAACCACGAACCCCACCTCCGGCCCGACCATCGGACCCGAGGCAAGGCTCTCGGACAAGGCACCGGCGGCGCGTGACGTCGTCCCCATGGGAATTCCGTGGCGAACCACCGCTCAAGGTGGGGAATTCCGTGGCGAAAACCGACCTACGGGTGGGGAATTACGTGGCGGACGACAAGCGGGGCGCCGGAGAACGCCCAAGCTAGTCGACCCGTCCGAGGAGCCCCCGGTGTACCGACGGCCCTTGGGCAGTTGTCGTTTTCTACAGGACTCGACGTCTATAAGAAGCGCGGTCGGGCGTTACGTTATGCGCCCCGGCAGATTTGGGGAGCTCTCCACCGCGCGTCGGCGGTCTTCAGGGTCCTGGGGGGCACAGTTGGGCCGCGCCTTCCTTCGAGCCTTCAGCGACACTGAGGGTTCTGCGACGTCTCAGTCCCAGCGGCTCAGCAGACCGCTTCGCCTGAGTCCGAGGACGTCCAGCACCTCTCGCAGGATGACGAGGAGGTTGTCGTACTGCATCAACCTGAACAGAGTGGTGATTTCTGCGGGCCTAAGTGAATCGATTTCATGGAGGCAGCGCGCGGCATCGATCAGGCTTTCCATGCCCTCTGCATCGACGTCGAAGCGATGACTCGCCTTCATGGTCGAGGGCCGTCCTCGCGTTCTTTGCCAAGGTTGGGTGCGCCCCGTGAAACGAGCGGTCCCGATCGAGGAACGCCGCGGAATGTGGCGATAGCGTCGTCGTGGCATGTTCAAGCCTTCCCTTTCTCGACGGTCGGCACCGATCTTAGGCCGGACGACGCGAGCTCGGCTGTGGGTCATCCAAGGAGTGTCGCGGGGCCTTCTTCCTGCGGTGGGGCGGAGGAAGAGACCGACAAGCCGATGGGCGGAATCCGCGCAGCGGACCCGCCCATCGCGCACAGCCATCCGACCGCCGTCCAAGGAGATGAGCCATGCCAGCAAGAGCCCGCAGTGACCGCGGCCCCGCCGGGGGTCGGAGACCTCGCCGCACCGGACCCGTGCCGAAGACTGCAGCGGGCGCCACCACCCATTGAGGCCGGGGGTGTCTGCGAAGGACTACACAACCATTGTCCGCTGGTGGCCCAGCGCAATTGTCCAAAGTCGCGTTGGACAATTGCGGGAGTGTGGCGAACGGCGCCGCAGCCCGGTGGAGCGCCATCAGCGGCCACGACTGGACCGACTACCCCAGGACCCGACTGACGGAAGCCCGCTGATCCGGGCCGTTCCGCTGTCGGACCCCGGTGCCATGATCCGAGCGTGAGCGGACTGAACCAGCGCGGCGAACCCGAGCCCGATCCGGTTCTGGTCCCGGACACGGAGATCGACCAGGAAGGGATCACCCGAGCGCACAAAGCCATCCCGGCGTGGGTACGGCTGGTGTTCGACGACAGCCGCCCCGATCGCACCGAGAAAGGCTTCGCTCTGGCGTGGACGGACCGGCAGGTGCTGGTGCAGGTGCTGTGGCTGATCTCCTACTACCGAGGCGCCCGGGAATTCAGGGTCGAAGCGAGCCAGGTGAAGCGGCGGGTGATCGAGCCGCAATGGCTCGGCCGGTCGGCGTGGCCACTGGTCGGACATGGACACGGAGATGGCCGACCCTTCCTAGCCGGCCATCTCCGCTCAGGCCGTCGGTGCGGCTGTCACCTTCGGGCGGCTTGTGAATTCGTGAAATATCCGACGCTAAGGTTTGGTGGGTCGCCGGAGGGGTCGGTATCGGCCGTTGAGGTGGTTGGCGCGGGGCCAGGTGTAGTTGCCGGTGAGGTTGATGTGTTCCCAGCTCAGGGGTGAGAGATAGCGGAGCAGTTCTGGCGGGGGCGGGGCGCTGGTGTTGTTGAGGGCTGTGACGGTCCGGTCGAGGTAGACCGTGTTCCACAGGACGATGGCAGCGGTGACGAGGTTCAGTCCGGAGGCGCGGTAGCGCTGTTGTTCGAAGGAGCGGTCGCGGATCTCGCCGAGCCTGTTGAAGAAGACGGCGCCTGTGTCAAATGCCGGTTCCTCCAGATCGACCCTGCCCAGGCGCCTCGAGGACACGACCGCGAACGCCGAGGCGCGGCTCGCCGCGGCCCGAGAACACCAAAGGCTCGGCCGCGGTCAGGGCCCTCGAAGATAACCTCGTGCACCTCGGCGGCGAGGGGAAGAAGCAGAGCGGCTGGCGCGCTCCGACGGAGTCCCTGTGCCGGAATGAGAGAGGCCGTTCCTTGGCGGCTACCTGCGGCCGAAACGGATGCCGCCTCTGGCCCGGGGCGGTTCTGGTTGAGCGTGAGGCTGTCCTTCAGTCGCCCAGTTCGCGGGCGCCGCGTTCGAGGACTGCAAGAGCTTTGCTTTGGAGTTCGGGGGTGAAGCGGATGGTAGGCAGGTAGACGGCCAGCATGGCCACGAGTTGGCCGCCCTTGCGGACGGGGTATCCGAGGCCCGCGAGGCCGTCTTCGAGTTCGTCGACGACGACGACATGCCCTTGCCGGCGTATGTCCTCGATGGCTCGGGCGAGCAGCAGGGGGTCCGTGATGGTCTTCGGGGTGTGGCGGACGAGTTCCATCCGGCTGATGATCCTGTCCAATTCCGCCTCGGGCAGCTCGGCGAGGAGCATGCGGACGAAGCCGGAGGCAGCGGAGCTGATCGTCTCGCCAGCCCAGGGGTCGAGGACGCCTACGAGTTTCGGGCCGCGGACTTCGTCGATAACCCGCGCGGTGGCCGGGCCCGTCGGCACGGCAACCATCGATGTTTCCCCGATGTCGGTCGTGATCTGCTCCAGCACTTCCCTGCTGCGCTCCTGGAGCCCTGCGAGTGGGGCCACGGCGTTGGTGAGTCGCATGATCGTGGGCCCTAGGACCCATTTCCGGTCGTTTCCGGGACGGGACACGGCGCCCGCGTCGAAGAGCGAGGCCAGCAGGCGGGACACGGTCGAGCGGGGGAGGTCGGAATCCTGGCAGAGCTCCGCCACCGAGGCGCCGTGAGGGTGGCGTGCGAGCAGTTCGAGCAGGTCGAAGGCGCGACGGAGGGACTCGTTGCGGCCAGTCCCCGGCAGAAGGGGATTGGCTTCGATCGTGCCGCTGTTCACTGCGGTCATCGGCTGGGACCCCCTGGTGGAGAAACTCGCTCTGAAGCCTTGCGCTGAGCATAGCGAAGAATCTTGTGACCGCAAAGTGGTTGCTAAGTAACCGTCTTACGGTCATAGTTGGGTGAGCATGAGCTGCATCACAGCCGGGGCGACGGGGCCCTGCGAGCTCGACAGGTCCCGTCGTTCGCCTTACACAAGGAGTTCCGATGGCATCTGGAATGCGCCAACCCCCCGGGCATAGCCCGGCAAACGTCGTCTTCGAGTCCGTGAGCAAGCGCTACGCGGACGGGACGGTCGGCGTCGACAGCATCGGCCTGGAGTGCGAAGCCGGCAAGGTGACCGTGTTCGTGGGCCCCTCGGGATGCGGCAAGACGACAACCCTGCGGATGATCAACCGGATGATCAGCCCCACGAGCGGGCGGATCCTCATCAGCGGGCGGGACGCTGCGGACCTCGAGGAGGCCTCGCTCAGACGCGGCATCGGGTACGTCATCCAGAACGCAGGCCTCTTCCCACATCGGACGGTCGCCGACAACATCGCGACGGTCCCGGTCCTGCAAGGGATCAGGCGGCGCACTGCCCGGCTCGCGGCTGCCGAGCTCATGGAGCGTGTCGGGCTCGACCCCGCCCTGGGCCGCAAGTACCCCTACCAGCTCTCGGGCGGCCAGCAGCAGAGGGTCGGGGTCGCGCGTGCCCTCGCCGCCGACCCTCCCGTGCTGCTCATGGACGAGCCATTCTCGGCCGTCGACCCGGTCGTGCGCCACGACCTGCAGAACGAGCTCCTGCGACTGCAGCGCGAGATCGGCAAGACGATCGTCTTCGTCACCCACGACATGGACGAGGCCATCCGGCTGGCCGACCGCATCGTGGTCTTCCAGCGGGGCGGGACCATCGCGCAGTCCGACACCCCGGAGAGGCTCCTGACGGAGCCCGCCAGCGCGTTCGTCAGGGACTTCACCGGGGACAGCGGCATCAAGTGGCTCTCGCTGATGGGCACCGGAGGGCTGGAGCCCCGTACGGATGACGTCGTGGCCGAGCTCGACTCCTTCGCCGGACTCGACCGATGGCGGCTCCAGATCGACGGCGAGCATCGAGCCCTGGGCTGGCTGCGCCCCGGGGCGACGGCCGGCGACGAGTTCGTCCCATGCCGGCGGACCTTCGTCCTGGGCGCGGACCCGATGCGCACCGCGCTCGACTCCGCCCTGCTGTCTCCCGTGGGTCAGGCTGTGGCGACCGACAGCGGTCAACGGGTCCTGGGCCTGGTGGACTTCGCGTCCCTGGAGCCGGCCATCGAAGACCACCGGAGCCGGGCACATGCTTGACCTGAACTGGATCGCCCGCAACACGCCTCACGTGTGGGAGCTGCTTGAGCAGCACATGCTGCTCTCGTTCCTGCCGGTCCTGGTCGGCCTGGTCCTCGCCGTGCCGCTCGGGGTGGCGTGCGTGCGATGGGGCTGGCTGTACCCGCTCGCCTTGGCCGCGAGCTCGGCGTTCTTCGCGATCCCCTCTCTGGCCCTGTTCGTCTTCGTCCTGCCCTACACCGGGCTCAGCCAGGTAACGGCCATCGTGCCCCTGACCCTTTACACCGCCGCCCTGCTGCTGCGCAACGTCGTGGACGGCATCAGGTCCACTGACGAATCCGTCCGGCAGGCCGCAGCCGCAATGGGCTATCGGGGCCTCCACCGGCTCGTGGCGGTCGAACTGCCCATCGCCACCCCGCTGATCCTGGGCGGTCTCCGGGTGGCCGCCGTGGCCAACATCAGCATGGTCTCCGTGGTCTCCGTCATCGGGGTCTCCTCGCTGGGAGACCTCTTCATCGACGGCACCCAGCGGTTCTTCGCCACCCCCATCCTCGTGGGCATCCTGCTCACCGCCGGCCTCGCGGCGGCCACCGACCTCGCCCTCGTCGGCGTTCAGCGCGGCCTCACACCCTGGTCGCGGACAAGGAGAACACGATGAACCTCTTCGACCTCGTCGCCGCCTGGTTCGCAGAACCCTCCACATGGTCCGGCCCGGACTCCATCCCCACACGGGTGGCCGAGCACCTCCAGTACACCGCCCTGGCCATGCTCATCGCCGCCGTCATCGCCCTTCCCCTGGGCACGGTGCTAGGACACCTGCACCGGGGCCAGGCGCTGGTCCTGACCATCGCCAACACCATCCGAGCCCTGCCCACCCTCGGGCTCGTGACGCTCGTGGTGATCCTCTCGGGCATCGGGCTCCTTCCCCCGCTGATCGCCCTGATCGTCCTGGCGGTACCCCCCATGCTCGTCAACTCCTTCGAAGGGGTGAGGAACGTCGATCCGAGCGTGGTGGACGCCGCGCGCGGAGTCGGGCTGCGCGGGACAGCGACGCTCCTCGGAGTCGAGATCCCCGTGGCCCTGCCGATCATCCTCCTCGGAGTCCGCGTCGCCGCCATCCAAGTCGTGTCCGCGGCCACGATCGCCGCCTACGTCGGCCTCGGCGGCCTGGGCCGGTTCATCTTCGACGGCCTCGGCCGACGGGACTTCGGCCAGATGGCCGGGGGCTCGATCGTGGCGGCCGTGCTGGCCGTCGCCACAGAGGTCGTCTTCGTCCTCCTGACCGCATTTGCCACATCCCCGGGCGTCTCACGGCGCAGCCGGATCGGCTCGCTCGGATCCCTCGTCCGGTTCACCCTCCAACCACGAAAGCAGATCGCATGAAACTCCGCACCATCCTGACCGGCGCCGCAGCGGCGGCCGTCCTCGCCCTCGCCTCCGGCTGCGCCTCCAACCCCCTCGCGGCCAGCAGCACTGGGACCACCGGCGGCGGACAGAAGATCACCGTCGGATCGGCCAACTTCTCCGAGAACGTCATCCTCGGCGAGGTCTACGCCAAGGCCCTCGAGAACGCCGGCTACACGGTCGAGCGCAAGCTGAACGTCGGCGCCCGCGAGGTCCTCTACGGCCAGGTCCAGAACTGCTCCGTGGACGTGGTCCCGGAGTACAACCAGGCCCTGCTGGCATTCGTCGCCCCCAGCACCCAGGCCTCGGGCACGTCCGCGGTCGACGCGGCCCTGTCCGAGGCCCTGCCCTCGAATCTGGGAATCCTCGACTCCTCCGCCGCCCAGGACAACAACGCGGTGGCGGTCAAGAACTCCACCGCCCTGCAGCACGGGCTCAAGACCATCGAGGACCTGGCCAAGGTCTCCACCGGGATGACGTTCGGCGGCCCCACCGAGTGGAAGACCAGGGCCGACGGATACGCGGGCCTGCAGAAGGACTACAACGTCCAGTTCAAGGAGTACAAGCTCCTGGACTACTCCGGGCCCATCACCATCTCCGCCCTCGACAAGGGCGACGTCGATGCCGCCCTGCTGTTCTCGACCGTCCCGCAGATCAAGTCCAACGGCTACACCATCCTCGACGACCCGAAGAACGCCATCGGGGTCAACAACGTCACGCCGCTGATCTGCAAGAACGCTGTGCCCGAGAACGCCCAGTCGGTCCTCGACGCCGTCAGCAAGGCCCTCAGCACCGACGCCCTGATCTCGATGAACGCCGCCTACTCCCTCGACCACCGCGACGCCTCCGACGTCGCCGCCGAATGGGTCGGAAAGCAGAACCTGAAATGAACCAGAACAGCCAGAACGCACTGGGCACGAGCCCGGCGGACCCGCAGTGGTTCCGCCAGGTCTTGGGCCGCTACCCGACCGGGGTCGCCCTGATCTCCTCGGCCGAAGCCGACGGCACCCCGGTGGGGATGGTCGTGGGCACCTTCACCTCCGTCTCCCTCGACCCGCCGCTGGTCGCCTTCCTCCCGGCACGCACCTCGACGACATGGCCCCGCATCCGAGCAACAGGCCGGTTCGCCGTCAACGTCCTCGGCGCTGGCCAGGAGGACGTCTGCCGAGCCTTCAGCAGCAAGACCGGCAGCAAGTACGAGAACGTGCCCTGGCACCCCTCCGTGTCCGGCACCCCCTTCCTCGAGCGGTCCGTGGCGTGGCTGGACTGCACCATCGAGGACGTCATGGACGCCGGCGACCACGAGATCGTCCTGGGCCGCGTCGACACCATGGACATCGCCTCCCCCGACCTGCCCCTGCTCTTCTTCCAAGGCGGCTACGGGCGGTTCACCCCGCATTCCATGGCCGTCGCCGGGCCGGACCTCGCCCGCGAGCTCGCCCTCGTCGACAGTGCCCGGCTTAGCATGGAAGCCCTGGCCGGCAGGCTCGGGTGCGACTGCCTGGCCGGTGCCAGGGTCCGGGACGAATTCGTCCTGCTCGCCAGCGCAGGCCCCGGCAGGACCGAGTGGATCCCCTCCGTCGTCGGCCGGCGCGTTACGGCCGCCGCACCCTTCGGCCGAACCGCCATGGCCTGGGCCGAGGATGCGGACATCGAACGCTGGATCGCCGCTTCCGAGACGCTCACCCGGCCAGAGGCGTACGCCCTGCTCGACAGGATCCGCGCCCGAGGCTACTCCGTCAGCGTCGGCGCCGGCGAGTTCGGGCCGACGACACCCCCGAGCGCGGTGCGCGACGTCATGGACCCGGGGGCCGAAGCCCTCGGCGCCCGAGCGGAGGCGAAGGTGCACTCCATCTCCGCCCCCGTCTTCGGCCCCGACGGGACGGCCGTGCTCGTCCTCTCGCTCTACGGCCTCCCGCCCGAGCTCGACGCCGACGGAGTCGAGCGCTGCGCGGCCGAGCTGCTGGCAGCGGCCCGGCACATCTCCGGCGCCGCCGCCTACCAGGCACTCTGACCCCCTGCAGGCCGAACCTTCCACGCCGCCGACACACCAGAACGGACACCAGCATGGACAACAACACCCCCGACAGCCGCAGGCAGATGGTCCTGGGACTGCTGCTCTCCCCGGCCAGCTCGCACATCGCCGGCTGGCGCCACCCGGACGCCATCTCAAACGCAGGCTGGGACTTCCCAGACGTGCTCCGCATCGCCCGCTCGGCCGAGGACGCCAAGCTCGACTTCGTCTTCCTCGCCGACGAGCTCTGCGCCCCCGAAGGCGACGCCGAGACCCTGAGCCGGGACCCGGTGATCTACCGCTTCGAGCCCCTGACCCTACTGGCAGCCCTGTCCGTGAGCACCGACCGGATCGGGCTCGTGGCCACCCAGACCACCACTTACAACGAGCCCTACCACATCGCCCGCAAGTTCGCCTCGCTCGACCACCTCAGCCACGGCCGGACCGGATGGAACCTCGTGACCTCCTACGTCGAGGCCGAGGCACGGAACTTCAGCCGCTCCGAGCACCTCAGGAACGCCGACCGCTACGAGCGCGCCGAGGAATTCCTCCGCGTCGCCGCCGGCCTGTGGGACAGCTGGGACGACGACGCATTCGTCCTGGACAAGGACTCCGGCCGCTACTTCGACCCGGACAAGATGCACATCCTGAACCACCACGGCCAGCACTTCTCAGTCCGCGGGCCCCTGAACGTGCTCCGCCCCCCGCAGGGCCGCCCCGTCCAGGTCCAGGCAGGCTCCTCCGAGGCCGGCAAAAACCTCGCCGCCCGGTACGCAGAAGTCGCGTTCACCGCCCAGAACAACCTCGAATCGGCCCTCGCGTTCACCCGCGACCTCAAGGACCGCACCGAGAAGGCAGGCCGGCCCCGCGACAGCATCCGCGTCATCGCCGGAGTGCAGGCCATCATCGGGGACACCGTCGAAGACGCCCAGGCCAAGTACCGCCAGATGCAGGAGCTCATCCACCCCGAGGTCGGCCTCGCCCGGCTCTCCCAGCTCCTGGGCTTCGACGTGACCACCCTGCCCCTGGACGGCCCGCTCCCAGACATCATCCCGGAGACCGAGTCCTACAAAAGCCGCCAGCAGCTCATCGTCGAGACCGCCCGCAGGGAGAACCTCACGCTCCGGGAGCTCTACCGCCGCGTCGTCGGCGCATACGGGCACCGCGTGGTCATCGGCACCCCCGAATCCGTCGCCGACGAGCTCGCCGCCTGGTTCGAGGCCGGCGCCGTCGACGGCTACATCCTCTCGCCCACCTACCTGCCCGCCGGCTTCGACGAATTCCGCAACCGGGTCCTTCCCCTCCTGAGGGAACGGGGGCTGTTCCGCACCGAGTACACCGGGTCGACGTTCCGCGACCACCTCGCCCTGGCACGGCCCGCACGCGGCGAGTTCCAAGCCGAGGAACAGGCCACGGCGGCAGTCTGAGGCCTAGCCGAATCGACAGCGGCGTGTGGGTCAGGAAGGCAGCCGTCCCACACCCCGCCCACCAGCGACCACCCGAAAGGATCCTGGACAATGCCCGAACCGAACGAAAGAGCCCTCGCCACCGTGTCCAAGGCGATAGCCGACGCGCTGGCCGAGCCCACCGACCACCTGTTAGGCCTGATGGGCAACGGCAACGCCCACCTCATCAGCCACCTCACCAGCCAGGGCTTCCCTTTCACCTCCGCTCGGCCACGAGGCCGCAACCGTCGCAATGGCCGACGTCGGTGCTGTCGGCGTCGACGTGCGGCTGTATAACGAAGGCCCGGGTCCGGGTACTGCGTCGATCTGAACGCCCACAGAGCCTGGCTGATTCATGGCGGGTCTGCGGGCCTGTTCAGAGCGGAAGCGGGCGGTTGTCGACGACGTTCTTCATGACGAGGGTAGAGCTGAGCCGCTGGACGCCGGGCAGGGTGGCGAGGTCGTCGTCGTAGATCTTCTGGAACGCAGTGCGGTCGCGGGCGATGACGCGCAGAAGGTAGTCGGGGTCACCGAAGAGGCGCTGGGCCTGGAGCACGTGCGGAATGGCCGCGACGGCCCCCTCGAAAGCGTCGAGCGTGCCCCTGACGGCCTCGCGCATGGTGACAAAGACGAGCGCCTCGAACCTGAGGCCCAACGCGTCGGCGTCCAGGTGCGCACGGTAGCCGCTGATGGCACCGGACTGCTCCAGGGCCCGCAGGCGCCGGTGGCAGGGCGACACACTGAGCCGCACTCGCTCGGCGAGCTCGGTGAGGGTGAGCCGCCCGTCCTGTTGAAGCTCCGAAAGGATTTTCCGGTCGATCGCGTCCATGGCAAGAATCTTTCCACGCTGCAAGGCTCCAGCGGAAAAACTTGGAAGCACTTCCCAGGCGATGCGACCTAACCTTTCTTCAGGGGAATTTGGCCCAGGGAAGGAGAAATCAGCGATGGCGCTTGGGAGTATCGCGGCGTTCTGGGTGGTGTCGTTCCTGTTCGTGGTGACGCCGGGGGCAGACTGGGCGTACGCGATCGCGGCAGGACTCCGGCACAGGTCGGTTCTTCCCTCGGTGGGCGGCCTCCTCACGGGGCATCTCGCGGCCACTGCGGTCGTCGCCGCAGGGGTGGGGGCTGTCGTGGCTGGCACCCCGTGGGTGCTGACCGTCCTTACCGTCGCGGGCGCGGTGTATCTGGTGTGGCTGGGGATCCAGACGCTGGCACGCCCCTCGGCCCCGCACGCGGCAACTGAGCAGGCGGTCGCTGGCTCGTGGGTGCGGCAGGCGGTCAAGGGCGCAGGGATCAGCGGGCTCAATCCGAAGGTGTTCCTGCTGTTCCTGGCCCTGTTGCCGCAGTTCGTCGACCGCGGGGCCGCGTGGGCGCCCGCGGCGCAGATCGCGGTGCTCGGGCTGGTGCACCTGGCCAGCTGCGCGGTCGTCTACACCGTGGTGGGCACGGGAGCGAGGGTGGTGCTGCGCGCGCGTCCGACGGCGGCGCGTGCCGTGGCACGATTCTCCGGCGTCGCCATGGTCGGTATCGGAGCGCTGCTCCTGGTCGAACGGCTCGTGCAATGAAATCAGAGATAGAAGGACATCGAGATGGAAGGACATCATGAGTGAGCAGCCTGCCCCGTACGGCGGCGGCACGGATGGCGCGCGGCCGAGCGGACGGATCCGCATCCCGCACCTGCAGCAGATGAAGGAGCGCGGGGAGAAGTGGGCGATGCTCACCGCGTACGACATGTACACAGCCGCGGTGTTCGAACAGGCCGGCATCCCGGTGCTGCTGGTGGGCGATTCCGCGTCGAACAACGTCTTCGGCTACGAATCCTCGCTGCCGGCGACCGTCGATGAGCTGATCCCGCTGGTGCGGGCGGTGGCCCGCTCGGCGCGCCGGGCGATGGTGATCGCCGACCTGCCCTTCGGGTCCTACCAAGGCTCCCCGGAGCAATGCTTTCACACGGCCGTGAGGTTCATGAAGGTGGGCGGCGCCCATGCGGTCAAGCTCGAAGGCGGGGCAGAGATGGTGCCGCAGGTAGAGAAGCTTGCGGCCGCCGGGATCCCGGTGATGGCGCATATCGGCTTTACCCCGCAGTCGGAGCACAGCCTCGGCGGCTACCGGGTGCAGGGCCGCGGCGAGGACGCCGCCCGTCTCATCGCCGCCGCGAAGGCCTTCGAGGCCGCGGGCGCGTTCGCCCTCCTGATCGAGATGGTACCGGCCGACGTCGCGGCGGAGATCACCGGTGCGGTGTCGATCCCGACCGTGGGCATCGGAGCCGGGAACGGCTGCGACGCCCAGGTGCTGGTCTGGCAGGACATGGCCGGCCTGCGCACCGGGCGCCTCCCGCGTTTCGTGAAGCAGTACGCCGACCAGCACGGCATCCTCCTGCGCGCGGCGCGGGACTACGCTGCGGACGTGGCGGCAGGGACGTTCCCGGGGCCCGAGCACGCCTTCTGACCGGCAATTGGAAGAACCATCGAGAGGAGACCCCGTGGCCCCCGACCCGCGGCTGCCCTCCTGGGTGCACTGGGAGCAGCGGCCCTTCCCGGACGCGAACCTGCTCCTGCTCAACGGCGGGCGGCCGGCCCTCGTGGACAGCGGCTTCGTCGGCCACGCGCAGCAGACCGCGGACTGGGTCCACGCCCACCGTGCCCGCGGCCTCGAGCTCGTCGTTAACACCCACTGGCACTCCGACCACGTGGGCGGGAACGCGCTTCTGCAGGCCGCGGGCGCCGGGATCGCCGCCAGCACCCCGGACGCCTGTGCCATCGCCAGCCGTGATCCCGCCTGCTGCGCCGCCGAATACCTCGACCAGCCCGTCGCCCCCTACACCGTCGACGTCCCGCTCGAGGACGGACAGCTCCTCCGGCTCGGCTCCGCCGACTGGGAGGTCGTCAGCACACCCGGGCACACCCCGGGCCACCTCGCACTGTGGCAGCCCGAGGAGCGGCTGCTGGTCGTCGGCGACGCGCTCTCGGACTACGACGTCGGATGGGTCAACCTCGCCCTCGACGGCCGCGAAGCAGCCGCCACCGCCCAGGCCTCCATCCAGCGCCTCGCCATCCTCGAACCGCGAGTGATCATGCCCGCGCACGGACCGATCCCTGCCGACCCCAAAACCGCGTTCGCCCACGCCGCCCGCCGCGCCCAGCGCCTCGTCGACGACCCCGCCGGGGCAGTATGGTACGGCATGCGCAGGATCTTCGCCTTCGCCCTCATGATCCGCGACGGGATCCCGGTCGACGACGCAGAGGCGTACCTCTGCGCACGGTCCTGGCTCACCGACGCCGCACGGATCCTGGACACGTCCCCCGAACTGCTCGCCACCGATCTTGTCGACGCCATGCTCAGGGTCGGCGCCGCCCTCGTCCGCGACCGGCGTCTGCATGCCACCGCCGGGCACACCAGCGTCCCACCAGCGGCATTGGTGCAGCCCCTCCCACGAGACTGGGCCGCGTACGCCTGGGTGGAGCACGACGTTCACCAATGAACGCGACCCGGACCCGGCAGGGCCCGGGTGCACGGTCGTTTGGCGTCTGTTGGTGCTTCAGTCGCGGAGGAGGGTGTTCCCCCAGCCCGAATCCCCGCGACGGCACTGGAATCCGGGATCGAAGAATCGATCCGATTCGACTTGTGTGACCGGTCACAGTCCGTTAGCATAATCGAACCGGTTCGCAGACAAGGATGACAATGGCGACCATCGCAGACGTAGCCCGGATAGCAGGGGTATCGAGGAGCACGGTCTCCTACGCCCTCTCGGGCAAGCGCTCGATCTCCGACGAGACGAGGCGTCGGATCGAGGAGGCGATCTCCGCGCTCGGTTTCACCCCCAATGCCGGGGCCCGCGCGCTCAAGACGTCCCAGACGATGGTCCTCGGACTGCTGCTGCAGTTCCACCAGGACGAGTTCGCTCCGGCGATGCTTGAGTACATGCTTCCCATCGCCGACGAGGCACGGGAGAACGGGTACGACATCCTCATGGTGACCGACGCCAACGCTCCCCAGGCGTTGGACCGGATCACCCGGTCCGGCATGGTCGACGGAGTCGTGCTGCTCGACGTCACGCACGACGACCCGAGGCTCCCGGTCCTGAGGGGCGCCAGACAGCCCGGCGCCCTGGTGGGACTGCCGGCGAGCACGGAAGGGCTCGAGGTCCTTGACCTGGACTTCGGCGAGGCGGCGCGGCAGCTTGTCGACCACCTCTACGGCCTGGGCCACCGCGAGATCATCCTCATCTCCCCGCCGAAGCACGTCTTCGAGCGCGGCGGCGCCTATTCGTGGCGCTTCCGCGACGCCGCGATGGAACGTGCGGCCAAGTACGGCATCCAGGTGTTCCCGTACTTCGGAGAGTCGAGGCAGCCCGCGATCGCCGTCAGCGTCAATGCATTCCTTGATGCCAGGCCTAATGCGACCGCGATGATCGTGCACAACGACGCCTCGATCGCCGCCCTGCCGGCCATCCTGAACAGCCGGGGGGTAAGGGTTCCCGACGACCTCTCGGTCGTCAGCCTCTACTCGAAGAACTTCGGAAGGGCGTTCTCTCTGCCGTACACGGCCGTCGAGACCGCGCCCGACCGGTTGGGCCAGCAGGCCGTCCAACTGCTGGTGCGGCGCATCATGGACCCTGCCGGGGCAGGCACCCCCGTGACCCGTTTCATCGCACCTGAGCTCACCGACCGGGGAAGCACCAAGTAGACCGCCCTTTCGGCGGAACCGCTGGGTGCGACCGCAATATCGAACCGGTTCGATTAAGAAAACGCTATTCAAGGAGGAATGCAGTGACGAAGACCAAGATCCTCGCGGCGGCTGTGCTGGCCGCGGCCCTGGCAGGCGGAGCCACCGCGTGCAGCACGAGCGGCACATCGAATGCCGGGGCGTCCGCGGGAGGCAGAGCCGCCTACACCTTCTGGGACCCCTACCCGCAGTTCGACGAGAGCGCAGCCTGGACAAAGCTGGTCGAGCAGTGCGGCCAGCAGGCTGGGGTCACGATCAAGCGGACCGGCTACGACACCACGGACCTGACCAACAAGGCCCTTCTGGCCGGCCAGCAGGGCAACTCCGCGGACCTGCTTCTGGTGGACAACCCCGTGGTCTCGACCCTCGCCCAGGCCGGCGTCCTGACCAGCACCGACGACACGAAGCTCGACACGAGCGCGATCCAGCAGAACATCCTCCAGGCCGGCGTCCTCGACGGAAAGGCCTACGGCGTCCCGATCGGCGCGAACACCCTGGCCCTGTACTACAACAAGAATGTCCTCGCCCAGGCAGGCGTGGACGTGAGCACGATCAAGGACTGGAAGTCCTTCACCGACGCCCTTGCCAAGGTGAAGGCGGCCGGCAAGAAGGGCATCACGTTCTCCGCGATCGGCACCGAGGAGGGCAGCTTCCAGTTCCTGCCCTGGTTCTGGGGGTCTGGAGCGAGCCTCAAGCAGCTCGACTCGAGCCAGGGCGTCGACGCGGTCTCGCTCTGGGCGGGCTGGATCAAGAACGGCTACGCGCCGAACTCTGTCATCAACAACACCCAGACGACGAGCTGGCAGGAGTTCGCGACCGGGGACTTCGCGTTCGGCGAGAACGGCACGTGGCAGCTCGACAACGTCAAGAAGGCCGGGATCGACTACGGCATCCTCGCCATCCCCGGCGCGAACGGCGGCTCGGCGGCGGTCCCCACCGGGGGCGAGTTCATGACGATCCCGGTGCAGAAGGACACCGCCCGCTACGCCACCTCGGTCAAGATCGCCCAGTGCCTCACGAGCACGACGAACCTCGTCACCACGGACAACACCCTCTCCTACGTCGCTCCGACCAAGGACGCGCAGGCGCAGCAGGTCTCGCAGAAGGCCGAGCTGAAGCCGTGGGTGGATGCCGTCGCAGCCGCGAAGGGCCGCACGAGCGACAACCTCGGCACGAACTACCCGAAGATCTCGCAGCAGATGTGGGGCGCCGTGCAGAACGCCCTGAGCGGCTCCCAGTCGCCGCAGGCGGCCATGCAGGCGGCACAGTCCGCCGCGGCGGCAGCGACCAAGTGACCCTTCGACTGGACGTTTCGCCATGATTCAGCCGCAGACCCTTGCCGAGCGGTCTGTCCGTGGTCGGGGAAGGACGCACGCCGTCGTCTTTCCCCGCCTCGGGGCAGCCAAGCCCAGGAGGCGCACGGGCCAATGGGCGGCCTGGGCGTTCGTCGCGCCGCTCGCGGCCTATCTGGCCGTCTTCTACGCCTACCCCCTGTACCGGAACATCGAGCTCAGCCTCAAGGACTACACGGTCCGGGCCTTCGTCCAGGGCAACGCTCCGTTCGTCGGCCTCGACAACTACGCGACCGTCTTCCAGAGCCCCACGTTCGTCCCGGCACTCGTGCACACAGCGCTGTTCACGGGCGTCTCGATCGCGTTCCAGTTCACCATTGGGCTTGCCCTGGCGCTGTTCTTCCACCAGAGCTTCCGCCTCTCGGCGACCCTGCGCGCACTGTTCCTCGTCCCCTGGCTGCTTCCGCTGATCGTCTCGGCTTCGACGTGGTCGTGGATGCTCAACAGCGACTCGGGGGTCGTCAACTCCTTCCTCTCCGCCTTCGGGATCGGCCAGATCAATTGGCTGACCTCCCCGGACTTGGCGCTGGCGTCCGTGACGATCGCGAACATCTGGATCGGGATCCCGTTCAACCTCGTGATCCTCTACAGCGGTCTGCAGAACATCCCGGCCGAGCTGTACGAAGCCGCATCCCTGGACGGGGCCGGCTCCTGGCAGAAGTTCTGGCGGATCACGCTGCCCCTGCTCAGGCCGGTGTCTGCCATCACGCTCGTCCTGGGCCTCGTCTACACGCTCAAGGTGTTCGACATCATCTGGATCATGACCCGGGGCGGCCCTGGCAGCTCGTCGTCGACCTTCGCCACGTGGGCTTACCAGCTCGGCTTCGGCTCGGTGCTGCCCGCCCTCAGCCCGGCCGCCGCCGTCGGCAATCTCCTGATCATCCTGGCCCTCGTCTTCGGGCTCATCTACGTGCGCACCCAGCGAAAGCAGGACCAGTCATGACCCGACGCCCCGTGTGGAAGAGCGCCGTCGGCGTGCTGCTGACCGCGGTGATGCTCTTCCCCGTCTACTGGATGGTCAACGTCTCACTTACCCCGACCGGCGAGATGCGCAAAAGCCCGCCCGACTGGTTCCCGCTCCACCCGACGTTCTCCGGCTACCGGGCCGTCCTGGACCAGCAGCTCCCATACCTCGGGAACAGCCTGATCGTCGGGCTGGGGACCGTGGCCCTCACGGTGGCGATCTCGGCGCCCGCGGCGTTCTCATTGGCCAAGCTGCGCCCGGCGGGGCGCGGGCTCCTGAACTTCGTCCTGCTGATCGCGCAGATGATCCCCAGCATCATCATGGCAATGGGCTTCTACGCCATCTACCTCAGCATCGGCATCCTCAACACCGTGTGGGGGCTCATCGTCGCAGACTCGACGATCGCCGTCCCCTTCGGCGTGCTGATCTTCACCGCCTTCATGTCCGGCATACCGAACGAGCTCATGCAGGCGGCACGGATCGACGGGGCCGGCCCCTGGCGGATCTTCCGCTCGGTCGTGATGCCCGTGAGCCGGAACTCGGTCGTGACCGTGTCCCTGTTCTCGTTCCTGTGGGCGTGGTCGGACTTCATCTTCTCCTCCACCCTCAACGGCGGCGGCCCGATGCAGACCATCACGCTCGGCATCTACAAGTACATCGGCAACAACAACCAGGAATGGAACGCAATCATGGCCACCGCCGTCGTCGCCTCCATCCCGGCCACTGTCCTGCTGGTGATCGCCCAGAAGTACGTCGCCGCCGGCGTGACGGCGGGAGCTGTCAAGGACTAAGCCCGTTCGCGTCGGCCGCCCAGCAGGAGCGGCCCGAGGCCAAGACCAGATACGGCCGAGAAAAGGCGAGCCCTCCTCGGCTGGCCCGGCCGCGCCCACATTCGACATCGCCGAAACACCGATCTCCGCGCAGCAATCCCACCCTCGTCGGAAGGCATATTCCATGACCAGCACTGAGACGGCTCTCGCCCGCGGGGGACCCGTCCACCCCCCGATGTCCCTGCTCCGGCCGCTCGGCACGGACGAGGTGCGCATCGCCGGGGGCTTCTGGGGACAGAAGCAGGCATTGAACGCGGAGGCGATCATCGCGCACTGCCTCCACTGGATGGAGCGCATCGGCTGGATCGCCAACTTCGACCGCGTCGTCGACGGCACCATCGGACAGGCGCGCCAAGGCGTCGAGTTCGTCGACTCCGAGGTGTACAAGCTCCTCGAGGCCCTGGCCTGGGAGCTGGGCCGCCGACCGGACCCCGAGCTCGAGCAACGGTACAACGACCTCGTCTGCAGGATCGCAGCTGCGCAGGATCCTGACGGCTACCTCCACACCGCCTTCGGACACCAGGGCCAGCGGGGTCGGTACTCCGATCTCGAATGGGGCCATGAGCTCTACTGTGCGGGGCATCTCATCCAGGCCGCCGTCGCGCGGCTCCGGACCGGTCACGACGACCTCCTGGTCGGGGTCGCCCGACGGCTCGCCGACCACGTCTGCCGCGAGTTCGGCCCCGACGGCCGGGACGCCATCTGCGGGCACCCCGAGATCGAACCAGCCCTGGCCGAATTCGCACGGGCCACCGGAGAGGACCGCTACCGCGACATGGCGCGGCTGTTCATCGAGCGCCGCGGCCGCCGCACCCTCAAGACGACACTGTTCCAAGGCCCGGAGTACTTCCAGGACGACGTCCCGGTCCGCGAAGCCGAAGTGCTCCGCGGCCATGCCGTCCGCGCCCTCTACCTCGCGGCAGGCGCCGTCGACCTCGCATCCGACACCGGCGACCGCGAGCTGCTCTCCGCGGTTGAGAGCCAATGGCAGCGCACCGTCTCCCGACGGACCCACATCACCGGAGGGATGGGGTCCCACCACCAGAACGAGGAGTTCGGCGAGGACTACGAGCTCCCGCCAGACCGCGCCTACTCCGAGACCTGCGCGGGCATCGCCTCCGTCATGCTCAGCTGGCGCCTCCTGCTGGAGACGGGGGAAGCAAAGTACGCCGACCTGATCGAGCGCACCCTGTTCAACAACATCCTCGCCTCGCCGCGCATCGACGGCAGGGCCTTCTACTACGCCAACACCCTGCACCAGCGCGCCGTCGGCGCCGAACTCGCCCAAGACGAACTCAGCGAGCGGGCCGAGGCCTCCACCCGAGCCCCCTGGTTCGAAGTCTCCTGCTGCCCGACCAACATCGCCCGGACCCTGGCGGGCATCCACTCCTACTTCGCCACAGCGGACCCCCACGGCATCCAGCTCCACCAGTTCGGCGACATCGACATCGCCACGGCCACCGGCGCCGGGCACTCCGTGCGCCTCGCCATGCGCACGGCCTACCCGGCCGAGGGCGAGATCCGGATCACTATCGAGGAGGACGCCGAATTCACCCTCAGCGTGCGCATCCCCGCATGGGCCCGCGGGCGAACCGGCGCAGACCTCGACGGCGAATCCCTGGCCGTCGAGGGCGACTACCTCAGAGTCCGCCGCGACTTCGCGCGCGGAGCCGTCCTGCGACTGCGCCTGCCCATGGACGCCCGCCTTGCGTGGCCCTCGCCGAGGATCGACGCCCTCCGCGGGACGGCCGCAGTCGAACGCGGCCCCCAGGTGCTCTGCCTCGAATCGGTCGACCTCCCCGAGGGAGTCCCCTTCGAGTACATCCGGCTCAACCCCGCTCTCCCCCTGGCTACCACCCCCGACGGCGCCCTCGCACACCTGCTCATCGAGGCCGAACCGGACAGCCAGTCGTGGCCCTATGGAGGCCAGACCCGCCCGATCCGCGCCAAGGAGATCACCGCCAGGCTCGTGCCCTACGCGACGTGGGCCAACCGGGGCCCCGGCAAGATGCGGGTCTGGATCCCCGCCGGCAGCGCCGGACAACCCGAACCTGCGCCTGCCGCGGCCTCCCACTGCGGGACGTGAGACCCCAACAGGGACAACGCCGCACTCGCGATCACCGTCCGGAACCGCCCCAGATGTGGATGCGCAGGCAGACGTGGACGCCCAGCGCGACTGCCGAAGAGTCGGCGACCGAGAGGTCCGGCACCCCGTGCTGTGCGGCGAGGTGCTGAGGGCTAGACAGAGAACGCGCACAGGACCCCAGAAGAGAAGAGATGATCGATGCGCCAATCAACGAAGCTGGCCGCTGGCATTGCCTCAGCGCTGTCCCTCGGAATACTGGGGCTGAGCGCGGTGCCCCCCGCACTCGCAGCCCCAGCATCCTCGACCCTGGTGGTGAACGCGAACCAGCCGTTCCGCGCCGTCACCCATGGAATGGCCGGGTCCCTCTACGGGCTCTCGGCCAACGGAACCCCGGCCCAGCGGTATGTCGCACCGTTGCACCAGACAACATTCGTCCAGATGGCCCCCGGCGGCAAGCAGCTGCCCAACGGCGAGCCCGCCCCGGCCGGGGACGCCCTCGTCGTCGCCCCGGAAGCCCAGGCGGTAGGGGCGAAGGTCATCGTCCGCATGCCGGACTGGTATCCGAACTTCCCCTACAAATGGGTCAGCTGGTCAGACTGGCTCAGCGCAGTCGACACGCAGATCGCCTCCGTGAAGAGCTCCGGCGCCACCAACATCGGCGGCTATGCCCTCTGGAACGAACCCGACTGGACATGGGACAGCACCAACGCCGGACCCTTCAACGACGGCTGGGTCCGGACCTACAACGAGGTGCGTGCCCACGACACCGCCACACCCATCCTCGGCCCCAGCACATCGATCTACGGCGCCTCGTTCATGCAGTCCTTCCTCTCGAACGCGAAGGCGAACAACGCCGTCCCTGACGTGATCAGCTGGCACGAACTCCAAGGCGATGCCAACATCGCCGCTGACGTCTCCGCGTACCGCTCCCTGGAAGCGAGCCTCGGAATCAGCCCGCGCCCCATCGAAATCGAAGAGTACGGCACCACGTCCGAGGTCGGCGTCCCTGGCGCCCTGGTCGGATATGTGGCCAAGTTCGAGCGGGCCGGTGTCGACAACGCCGAGCTGGCCTTCTGGAACCAGTACGGGACCCTCGGGGACACCCTCGTCTCCACCGGCGGGCTCCCGAACGCGTCATGGTGGCTCTACAAGTGGTACGGGGACATGACCGGCCAGATGGTGCAGACCACCCCACCGGCCCAGACCGGAATCGACGGCGCGGCCTCGGTCAACTCGGCCAACAACGCCGTCAGCGTCGTCTTCGGCGGCGGGAGCGGCTCTTCGGCCGTGACCGTGAACGGGCTCGGTGCCCTGGCGGCCTTCGGAACATCCGCCCACGTTGTCCTCGAGCAGGTCGCCTCCGCCGGACGCACCACCCCGACCTCGGCCCCCTACACGATCAGTGTCGGCGACTTCCCCATCACCAACGGATCAATCACAGTTCCCGTCAACGCGATGAACCCCACCAACGGCTACCACCTCGTCGTCACCCCGGCCGGAACCGCAAGCACCAGCCTGAACGGCACCTACAAGCTCCAGAACGTCAACAGCGCCCTCGACCTCGGCATCGCCAACACGTCGACGGCATCCGGAACCCAGGCCCTGCAGTGGAGCGACAACGGCACCCGCGACCATCTGTGGGACTTAGTCGCCGACGGCAACGGCGCCTACAAGATCATCAACGAGAACAGCGGACTCGTCCTCGGCACCGCCGGAAACTCCACCTCGCAGGGCGCCGCAGCCCAGCAGGTCACCGACACCGGGGACCTGACCCAGCACTGGACCGCCGTCGCCGCCACCGGCGGATCGTACAAGCTCGTCAACCAGGGCAGCGGCCTCGTCCTCGGTATCACCAACTCCAGCACCGCAGCCGGGGCCACCGCCCTCCAGTGGGGCGACAACGGAACCCAAGACCACCTCTGGAACCTCGTCGCCGCACCCCGCGTCACCACCACGCAGACCTACACCATCAGCAACGTCAACAGCGGACTCAACCTCGCCACCGCGGCAAACGGAACCGCTGCCGGCACCCTGGTCGATCAGGACGCCCCCGGAGGCGCGAGCCAGACCTGGCAGTTCATCGACGCCGGCAACGGCGAGTACAAGATCAAGAACGTCGCCAGCGGCCTCCTCCTCGGGATCCAGAACGCTAGCACCAGCCAAGGCGCCAGCGCCCTGATCTGGAGCGACAACGGCACCAGCGACCACCTCTGGCAGGTCGAACCGGGCGGCGACGGCTCCTTCCTCATCGCCAATGCCAACAGCGGCCTGGTCCTGGGCATCACCAACAAGAGCACATCTGCCGGTGCCCAGGCCCTGCAGTGGGGCGACAACGGCACACCGGACCACCGCTGGCGACTGAACCCGCAGAACTGAAAGGCAACCCGCCTTAGCCGATCCATAACCCGACCTGACTTGAGTTCGGGGCAGGAGGCCCGACAAGCGCCGGGAGGGGCCAGCACGCCATGCATGCGGCCCCTCCGTGCCTGCCGGCCCCAAGAGATACTGGGTGAGGCGTTGGGCATTTTCACTGCGGGCTGTCGTCTAGGGCACTGACGCGCCATCGGGCGGTGTGCTCCTCTCCGGGGGGAGGGTCACCAGGTCGCTTCCGCTGTTGAAGGCGTCGGGCGAGCAGGTCATGGGCTCCACGGCCAGGCCCAGCCGGTTAGGTGCGGGCGGCTGCTTGTCCCCGGTGTGGATCTGAAGCCACGGGCAGCTCCGGTCCCACACCATCGCAACCCCGGTGCCGTGCTCGCGGTCTCTCAGCGCGACACCAGCCTCACCGTCGGCATCGAAGCCGATCCCGGTGAACGCGTGGTCGATCTCCGTGGCCCCGATGGCCCGCGGCGTCCAGAAGTCGAAATCGTGCCCCTCGACGCGGCGCTGTTCCACCGGCGGGAGGCGATCAGGGGTGACCTCGAGGAACCGCTCGGCCGGGATCTCGAGCTCCAAGGCATCGAGCGGCGAAGCTCCGGCGACCAGGTACGGGTGGGGGCAGACGCCGTAGGGGGAGGCGGCGTCGCCCGTGTTCGTGGCGCGCACGGTCCACGCGAGCCCGCCCTCCCGCGGCGAGCCCCCGCCGTCGACCGTGTAGGCGGCCTCTAGCCTCAGCCCAAAGGGGCAGCCCTCGCTCGGCGCGAGCTCGAACGCAAGGGTCACCGAATGCTCATCTGGACCCGGGACGGCCTGAACGCGGCCAGGGCACGGGGCCGCACAGGAGGGCAGAAGCCCGAGCTCGGACCCCGGAAGGTGCGCCTGGCCCGCCAGATGTACGAGGGGACCGGGGGCGGACGGGAAGCGCGCCCATACCGTGGCGCAGATCGCCTCCGAGTTCGGTGTCACCCGGCCCACGATCTACCGCTACCTCTCGAAGCAGCCGGGGCCCTGAACCGACCCGCAGCAGCATCGAGACCGCACCGCAGACTGGCGACTCGGAGAGGCGAGGACGCCCGTCACACCGGCGCCCAACAGTGCAGATGCATCCGATGAATGGCCGACTAACACGCGCACGTCACGGATTCGGCTGCCCATTACGATCGGTGCGACGTTCGGTGGAGGCGGTCGCTTCCATTTCGACCTGCTCGAGAGTCTCTATGCTGCCGTGGCCGATCACGGGTACGACCTGATTCTCAGTGCCGTTACCCCGGACAGGGGTGAACAGCAGGCGCTGGAATCCCTTGCCGACTTCAGATTCGACGGACTCGTGATGCTCGGCCGGGCCTCAGGTCGTCGCAACGGAACGAGCTGACCCGAGCGAGTCGTGCCCATGGACCACAGCGAGGGAACGCGCTTCGACGAATGCCTCTGCCTCAGCCTTGGACAGATGCGGTCGATGCCTGGGCTGTGGTGCTCCGAACGAATAGCGCAGGCTCCATCAGGACGTGACTGGCCTTCTTCGAGCGGTCCTCGAGTCGTTCGGTGAGGAGCTCGGCGGCCGCGTGGCCCATGTCGATGCCAGGTCGGCCTACCGTTGTGAGGGAGATTCCTGAGGACTGGGCGAGGCTTGTGTTGTCGAATCCTGCGACGGACAGCTCGGCGGGGATCTCGACCCTCTGGTTCCGGGCCCGGCCGAGGACTCCGATTGCGGAGAGGTCGTTGGCCGCGAACACGGCAGTCGGCTTTGACTGCGCCCACATCTGGTCGAATCCGGCCTCGCCTCCCTTCTCGGTGTAGTCGCCGTGGTAGATCTCCACGTTGCGTTCGAGGCCGAGGTCCTTCATGAACTCGGTGTAGGCCTGCCGTCGTGCGACGGCGCGTGCCCCTCGGCCGCCGTCGACGTGTGCGATACGTGTGTGGCCGAGGCCGGTGAGGTGCTCCATGACGAGCCGGACGCCCATCGTGTCGTCGATGATGAGCGAGTCGGCGACTCGGGTCTTGCGGCCGACGACGACAGTGGGGATGGTGTTCGCGAGTTCCTCGATCTCGGTGACCGGGAGCTGGCAGCCGAGCAGGATGATGGCGTCGGCCTGGAGGGCGAGGAAGGACTCGATCGCAGTCCGCTCGCGGCTGGGTTGGTTGAATCCTGAGGCCAGGAGGATCTGGTCCCGGAGGGGGCCCAGGCCTTCGTCGAGGCCGTCGAGGACATCGGCGAAGATCGGGTTGTGCAGGTCAGTCAGGAGCACGCCGATCGTCCCGGTCCGCCTGCTGGCCAGACGGCGCGCGTTGAGGTTCGGCCGGTAGCCCAGCTCGGCAACCGCCGCCAAGATCTTCTCGCGGCTGCGCTCCGAGACCCTGGTGGACCCATTGAGGGCCAAGCTGACCAAGGCCCTCGAGACGCCCGCCCGTCCGGCGACATCGTCCAGCGTCACGCTCACGCAAACCTCCGAAGGTGGACCCTTGACACTCTTGTTGGAGCGCTTCAAACTATATCTCGTTAGAGCGCTTCAACAAAGGATCCGCGAGAGATCGGCTGAGGCGCTCCGCGTGGCAGAGAATCAAGGAGGCTTCCATTGCCGTATGCCGATGTGGGCGAGGTCCGACTGTGCTACGAGGCCAGCGGACCGCCGGCGGGCGAGCCCCTCGTCCTGATCCATGGGCTGGGTGCCCAGCTCGTCGCCTGGTACCCCGGATTCTGCCGGGCGCTCGAGGAGCAGGGCTTCAGGGTGATCAGGGTGGACAACCGCGACATCGGCCTCTCGTCGAAGATGGACCACGCGCCTCACTACACCCTCGAGGACATGGCCCGAGACGTGGTCGGCCTGCTCGATGCGCTCGGTCTTCCCTCGGCGCACGTGGCAGGGCAGTCGATGGGAGGGATGATCGCGCAGATCCTCGCGGCCTCGCATCCGCAGCGGGTCAGGAGCCTGTGCGTGATCTACTCGGCTCCGAGCCCCGCGTACCTGATCGAAGACGACGAAGAGGCGATGGCGGTCCTGGACCAGGGGCCGGCACCGGATCGGGAGTCCGCGATCAGGCGGTGGATCGACAGCGAGCGGATCTCCGGCCTGGACGGCTTCGACGAGGAATGGGTGGCTGAGTTCGCGGCCGCCATCTACGACAGGAGCTATTGCCCGGAGGGATTCGAGCGGCAGGCGCGCGCGCTGCGCACCTGCCGCGACCTGACCGGGATGCTGCAGGGCGTCAAGGTCCCGACCGCCGTGATCCACGGACGGAACGATCGGCTGATCAGCTTCCGCGGGGGGATCGCCTCGGCTCTGGCCATCCCGGACGCCGAGCTGCACGTCTACTCCGGGATGGGGCACCAGGTGAAGCCCGGCCTCTGGGGCGACTTCGTGCACGTCATCGCCCGCACGGCCCAGCGCGGTATCGACCAGAACGCGGCCGCCCCGACCGATCAGCCAGTCCGCGTCGGCGGCGGATGGGAGGACGGAAGCGCGCCCCGGCGGTTCACCTAGCGGCCTGCCCGCCCGGGCGCACTGCAGCACCAAGGACCCCAGGGTCTGCCGAATTCCCGAACGACAACGCCGCTGTCCCGAAGGTCGGACAGCGCCCCCATCTAGGAGAAAAACATGTCAGCATCCACGCGCAGGCCGGGATCCGGTCGCCGTCGACTCGCCATTCTGGCCGCGACGGCGTCCTTGGCCCTTGCAGCCGCCGGCTGTTCAGCAGGCTCGTCGTCCTCTTCGTCCTCGGGCGGGCTGGCCGATGGTTTCGGCAGCCGGGGCCAGAACCGGACCATGGACTTCTTCCTGTACTACGACCCGGCCACCGAGCCCACATTCGCCCAGATCTCCAAAGGAGCCGAGGACGCGGCCAAGCTCGCCAACGTGCACCTGAATGAGCAGAACGCCGGCGGCCAGGTGGCCAACTACGTGCAGCTGATTCAGACCGCGATCGCGAACAAGCCCGACGCGATGTTCGTCATGTTCCAGGACCCGTCGTGGAACGACGTCGTCTGCAAGGCCCACGACGCCGGAATCAAGGTCTATGCCTATGGCATCCCGGCCACCGGGGACACAGCGAAGTGCGTATCGGCATTCGTCGGCCAGGACTTCACCGTCGTCGGGAAGATCATCGGCGAGAAACTGCTCCAGTCCGTCAGCCTCAAGCCCGGCGACAAGGTGCTCTGCCCTGCCGAAATGCCCACTGCCTCCTATGCCGTGCAGAGAGGCGCGGGCGTCAACGAAGCACTCAAGTCCGTCGGAGTGCAGTGCATCCCGCTCGAGACCACCGGGGCCGACGAGCAGGCCCTCAACGCGATGAACACCTGGCTGGGCGCCAACCGAGACGTCAAGGCCATCGTGCCTTTGGGCGGTACGCCCAACCGCAACTCCGTGGCCGCCGAGGACGCCGTCGGGGTCAAGGCCCCGATCATCGGCTTCGACACCTCCCCACAGGTCATCGACGGCATCAAGTCCGGTCGGATCATCGCCACAGCCGACCAGCAGCCCTACATCGAGGGCTTCCAATCGGTGACACAAGCTGCACTGAACCTCGACTTCGGGCTTTCAGCCTCCGACATCAACTCCGGCGGCAATGCCCTGATCGACAAGTCCAATGTCGCAAACCTTGAGGCCAAGGAACTTCAGGGCGTCCGCTGGTAGAGACGGGGAACCCGGGGCCGGTCACCCGGCCTCGGGGGGCCTCGATCCGCTCGCGCCGACGTGAGCACGCGAAACACAGAGAGACGTGAACTGCAATGACGCCCCACGCAACACAACAGGCGCCCAGCGACCGTGAGCCGAGACTCGCCCTCCCACTGGAGGAGCAGGCCACACGTCGTCGCCTCGCCGACAACCAGCCGACCACCCGTTGGGGACGGCTCAAGGACGACATCTACTATCTTCGCGGCCGAGGTGCGCTCGAGATTACGGGCATCTACCTCGTGATCCTCGCCGCGGCCATAGTCTTCTCCATCCTCAACCCGGCCTTCCCGTTCCTGAGCCAGAGCAACCTCTCCGGTGTCCTGACCCAGAGCATCCCGGTCCTGGGGATCCTGGCCATCGGAGCCGGGGTGCTCATGGTCGCTGGCGAATTCGACCTCTCGATCGGGGCTGCCATCGGCTTCACGGCGATCGTTTTCATCCGGATGTCCAACAACGTGCCCTGGCCCCTGGCACTGGCCGCCACCATCGTGTGCGGGGTCGGCATCGCGCTCATCAACGGCCTCGTCGTGGTCATCACCCGGATACCGTCGTTCATCGCCACCCTCGGCCTGTCCTTCTTCTGGACTGGGGCGAGCATCTACGTCAATGGCGTGACCCCGGCGATCTTCCTGCCAGGGGTCAAGGACGAAACCATGAAGATGGTCTTTGCCGGCGACTTCGGGTACTTCCACTCCCAGCTGCTGTGGCTCCTGGGCATCGGCACCGTGGCCTGGGCGCTGCTGCACCGCCACCGGCTCGGGAACAAGATCTACGCGGTCGGAGGCAACCGGGCGGCGGCCGCGGCCGTCTCCATCAAGCCCAACCGGGTCAAGCTCCAGGCCTTCGCCATCCTCGGCATCACCACGAGCATCGCCGGCGTCCTCATCGCCGTGAGGACCTCGACCATGCAGCCTGCCACCACCGAGGACTACACGCTCCTGGCCGTCGCGGCTGCCGTTGTCGGCGGGTGCTCCCTCACCGGCGGACGCGGAACCATCATCGGGATGATCGTCGGCGCTGCCCTGATCCAGACCATCCAGAACGTCCTGATCCTCGGCAACGCACCCGGCTTCTACGTTCAGCTCTTCGTCGGCGTCTGCATCGTCGTCGCCGCGGTGTTCAACAAGCTCATGGAAGGCAAAGCAACATGACCACCGACAGCGAGCTGATCAGACTCGACGGCGTCACCAAGGAGTACGGCCCCAACACGGTCCTGAACGACGTTTCCTTCACCGTCGGCCGCGGCGAGGTCGTCGGCCTGCTCGGGGACAACGGAGCCGGCAAATCCACCCTGGTGAAGATCATGTCCGGCGTCGTGCCCATGACCAGCGGCCGGTACCTGTGGGAGGGCGAGGAGATCAAGCACGTCACCCGTCCGGAGACCGAGCGACGGGGCGTGGAGACGATCTTCCAGGACTCCGCACTCGTCCCCTCCATGTCCATCACCCGGAATATCTTCGCGGGCCGGGAGATCACCAACAGGCTCGGCTTCATGAAGATCCGCGAAATGGACCGCATCACCACCGAGATCCTCGACAGCGTCGTGAGCATCGAGGGCATCAAGAGCGCCAAGCAGCTGGTCTCCTCCCTCTCCGGAGGGCAGGCACAGGCCGTGGCCATCGCCCGGGCGGTCCACTTCAAGCGCTCCCTCCTGATCCTCGACGAACCCACCAGCGCCCTGGCCGTGCGCGCGACGGAGGCCCTGCTGAACTATCTCGTCCAGCTCAAGGCCGAAGGCGTCAGCTCCGTCCTGGTCACCCACAACCTCCACCACGCCTACCAGGTCTGCGACCGGCACGTTGTGATGAACCACGGCCGCAAGATCCTCGACATCAGACGGGAGGACACCAGCGTCGCAGAGCTCACGGCAGCTGTGGTCGAAGGCGTCGAGGGAGTCAGGCGATTCCGCACCGGCAGGCCCCTCGCCGAGATCGGCGACGCACCGGGCCCGCTCGCCTGAGAGTCCCGCCGGATGGCCACACAGCACCCGAACGGATCTCCCCCAAAGCGAGCCGACCAGTGGGAATCAGACGAGTCAACATCCATGACGCCCAGACGTGCGCTCCAGAGGGTAGCCTCCACCCCCGGGAGGACCCGCGTCCTGCGGGTCCTCCTGGACGGGCCACGGACGACATGCGCCATCGCAGAAATCCTGCAGATTTCCCCGGCGACCGCCTCGAACCACCTCGCCGCCCTCCACGCTCTGGGCCTCGTGAGTTCGACCGCCTCAGGGCGCAATCGAATCCACTCGGTCCAAGCCGATTTCGACACGAGCTCACTCAGCGAGGAACGCACCACGCTCGCGGTCTGCTATCGATCCTGCTGCCGCGACGGCTCCCCCTCCCAAGGTGAATGGCATAACCCCGATGTTCGCTGATCGCACCCCCGACATCCTCAGGGGCGCCTGGATGCCCGGCAGTGGACAGTCAGTTGAAATACGCCGCTGGGGAATCCCAATCCGGCGAGGGAAAGTCGAATCTGTCATGCCCGATGGCTCCGGCTTCTGGATCGCGGCAGACGGAGCAGACCCCCGACTCTTCATCCACCGCGACTACGACGACATCACCATCTGGTCCTGACCATCGCATGCCGGCCGCGACCTTCTCGGCACCTGCCAAGCAACGCCGGAATCGCCCGCAGCCCGTGTTCAGACCCACGCCCCCGCTTCATCAGCTGAACGCCCGACCGTGGGCCGAGTTCGAGGAGAACCCCAGTGACAGCTCGCGTCGGACTCGTCGGCTACGGCCCCGGCGGCCGCTACTTCCATACTCCGTTCATCCGGGCGTCGTCTGCCTGTGAACTCGTCGGCATCGTCACCCGCTCGCCAGACCGCAGGTCGGAGGCGAACAGGGACGCCCCCGAGGCTCGCGTGTTCGATACCCTCGATGATCTGATCGACTACGGCGTCGACGCCGTGGTCATCTCCACCCCGCCTGCGACGCGGCGGAACCTGGTCCTAGAAGCGATAGGGTGCGGCGTGCACGTCGTCGCAGACAAGCCCTTCGCCCCCACCGCCAAATCCGGTCAGGAACTGATCGACGCGGCCGAATCGGCCGGAGTGCTGCTCGGCGTATACCACAACCGACGATGGGACACGGACTTCGTCACCCTCCGCGGTGTCCTCGACCGCGCCGAAACCGGTCAGGTCTGGCGGTACGACGCCCGCTTCGACCTGGACGACCCCGAAAGCCTCGAGACCGGCCCCGCAGGCGGACTGCTTCGCGATCTGGGAAGCCACCTCGTCGACCAGGCCCTGCATCTGTTGGGCCCCGCCTCGCAAGTCAGCGCGCAACTCGACTGGGTCGCCCTCCCTGAAGGACCCACCGATGCAGGCTTCGCCCTCGCCATCGAGCACGAGGGTGGCGTCCATTCCCACCTGTCAGCCAGTAAGCTCAACCGCCTCGTCTCGAAGGAGCTGCGGGTCCTGGGGAGTCTCGGAAGCTATGAGTCCAGCTACGCCGACGTCCAGACGCAGGCCATCCTCGCGGGCACCCGCCCTGCAGACGATCGAGCCCGCTGGGGCTATGAGAGCCCCGAGCGATGGGGAACCCTCCGCACCGCGGCAGGCTCGAAGAGGGTGCCATCTTTGCAGGGCGATTACACCGACTACTACGACAAGCTCGGAGCGGCCATCGAATGCGGCTCACCCCTTCCAGTTCCGGCCCGCCAGGCCGTCGAGACGCTCCGGGTACTAGACGCGGCGCGCACCAGCGCCGCGGAACGACGCACCGTGCGCCTGTGCTAACGCTCGGCCAGTGAAGTGAGCGCGGCCGTGCATTCCCCCGGACCGGGGGAGACGCCCATGCGTCACTACTCGACGAGTCTGCCGAATCCGAGGCAGGCTTGTTTGTGTCTGCGGCCTGTCTTTGGATTCGAGCCGCCGGAGGTGCGTGAGCGTTGTCCGGGAGACGTCGACGGGGTCGGATCGGCGTCTAGTATGTCAACAGGATCCAGAAGGCCTCCGGTCGCGGCCGGTGATGGGAAACGCATTCGAGATGACGCGCTGATGCTCCACGATCGGGATCGGGCCCCTGGCCGTCGTGTGACTTTGGAGGACGTTGCCAGACGGGCCGGTGTGTCGCGTGCGATGGCGTCCTTGGTGATCAGGGAAGAGCCGGGCCCCACATCCATGACCCGTTCGAGGGTGCTGGCCGCGGCGCGTGCGCTCGGCTATCGGCCGGACCGTCGGGCAAGGTCCTTGGCCAGCCCGACGTCTCGTCTGATCGGGGTGACGTTCGGTGGAGGCGGTCGCTTCCATTTCGACCTGCTCGAGGGTCTCTATGCTGCGGCGGCCGACCATGGATACGACCTGATCCTCAGTGCCGTCACCCCCGAGAGGGGTGAACAGCAGGCATTGGAATCCCTTGCCGACTTCAGATTCGATGGACTCGTGATGCTCGGTCCGCCCGTGGCGGAGCCGGGGATGGCGGGGAGCATTCCCGTCGCCGTGATGGGGTGGAGCGTCAAGGACGACTCCGTCGATGTCGTCCGGACGTCCGACGAGCACGGCATGTCCTTGGCGGTAGATCATCTGGTTCAGCTTGGCCACCGGAGGATCGCCCATCTGGACGGTGGCAGCGGTCTGGTCGCTGTGGCGCGACGGGAGGCCTATGTCGAGGCCATGGGAGAGCACGGGCTCGGAGACGATGTCCTCATCGTCTCCGGGGGGGAGGACTCCTTGGCCGGGCTCCGAGCGGCAGGCAAGCTGCTTGCCTCGGCCCACCTGCCCACGGCGGTGGTCGCCTTCAATGACGATACGGCTGCGGCGGCGGTGAGCCTCTTCGCTCAGGAAGGGATCGATGTTCCCGGCAGGATTTCGGTGATCGGATGGGACGACAGCCATCTGGCGCAGAATCCGGACTTCGACCTAACCAGCGTGGCCCAGCGTCCCCACGAGATGGCCCGGGCCGCGATCGAGCGCATCGTCGCGCGATGCGACGGGGTCGAGATCGAAGAACGCGAAGTCGTCCTTGAGCCGACGCTCGTGATCCGATCCAGCACGGCCCAGCCATTCGTGGCCATCCCCTAGCGGCACGCCGTTGCGCTCTCAAGTTCGACTCGAGTTGACCCCGATGGCCGACGATGCTGCCTTGGGCGGCGCCAAAGTGCCTCGCGCCGTCGGCGGCCGTGAGCTGTCCTCGCTCCGCTGCAGCGGCGGCGAAGGCGCCTGGCTCGCGCCGGGATGCAGTGCGCGAGGCTGGGCGTAGGACGCGATGGTCCAGCCCGCGCCGAATCGGGCCCCCTCCGATCGGTTGGGGATGGGAGAGGGCGACGCCCTCAAGTCGAAGCGCTAGAGCACTACTCTGCCTTTCGGTCCGGACGCTGCGGTGCCAGTCTCGGGGCGTCGAGGCCGGGGTCGCTTGCGCCGTCACTCTTGCGGGGGACCCTTGCAAGAGTGACAGCGCAAGCGAGGTGACGGGCAACCGGCGGGCGGCGCCGAAAATAGCCGCTAGGCCCCGGCCAGCACTCCGACGGACTTCGCTGCGTCGAGCAGGACCTTCGCGGCGACCTCGAGGCCTTCGATCCGGCCGAGGGAGGTGTCCTCGTGCTCGATGTTGACCATCATGTCCGGGTCCACCTCGTACAGGGCGCGGAGGAATTCGGCCCAGTAGGCGGTGTCGTGCCCTCGGCCGAGGGCCACGAAGTCCCAGGCGGAGTCTTTGGGCCATTCGTTGGCCCACTCGTCGCCTCCGAGGTTCGTGCGCGGCTCGTCCGGGGAGAGCCGGCGGAAGCGGTTGTCGAGGACGCCGTAGAGCCTGGCGTTCTCGGTGTTGACGCGGACGTCCTTCGCGGCGGCGTGGAACACGAGCGGGCCGAGCTCGCGGACGACGGCGACGGGGTCCATCTGCTGCCAGAATAGGTGCGAGGCGTCCAGCTCGACACCCACGTGCGTGGCGCCGGTGAGCTCGACGAGCTTGTAGACGTCGGCGGTGTTGAATACGAGGTTCTGCGGGTGCAACTCGAGCGCGATCTTGACCCCGTGGTCGGCGGCCAGGCGGTCGGTCTCGCGCCAGAATTTCGCGGCGATGTCCCACTGGTAGTCCAGCACGTCCAGGGCAGCGGAGTTCCAGGCGTTGACGATCCAGTTGGTCACGCTCGCCCCGGGCTCGCCCCCGGGCAGGCCGGACATGGTCACGACCCGGTTCTGGCCGAGGCGCTCCGCGAGGCGGATGGAGCGGCGGACGTCCTCGGCGTGCTTGCCGCCGATCTCGGGCTTGGGGTGCAGCGGGTTGCCGTTGCAGTTCAGGCCCGCGATCGAGACCCCGGTCCCCTCGAAGAGGCCGAGGTAATCGTCCCGGGCCGCGTCGGAGACGAGGATGTCCTCGAAGGTCGGAACGTGCACGGCCGGGAGGAACCCGCCGGTGTTGATCTCGATCCCGCTCAGGCCCAGCCCCGCGATGACCTTGAGCGCCTCCGGAAGCGGGCGGTCGTGCAGGATCGCGTTGTAGACCCCGAGCTTCACAGCGCCACCCGCTTCCCGTTATTCTGCGCGGACTCGGCCACCGCGTCGAGGACCTCCATGTTGCGCACGCCCTCGTCGAACGTCGCGCACCGCGGGAGCGACTCGGACTCCGGCAGGCCGGCGACCTCTTCGAGGAACGCCCGGGCCTGATAACCGAACGCGTCGTTCTGGCCGAAGCCGACGCTCGGCGCATCCATCGCGAGGCCGCCGGCGATGTACGGGTGGTCGGGGCCGAGGATCACTTGGCGGTAGCCGTTCTCCGAGGCCGGACCGTCGGAGAGGAACAGGCCGATCTCCGACGGGCGGCGCTGGTCGAAGAGCGCAGCGCCCTTCTCGCAGAACACCTCGAACATGAGCGAGTTGGCGTGGCCGGCCGCAACCCGGGAGACGGAAAGCGACCCGATGCACTGGGCGAACTCGGCGGAGAAGGAGGCAACGTCGTCGTTCTCGACGGGTTCGAACGTGTCGCTTACGGCCGTGTGGTCGTGGCCCATGACGGCCCCGAGCGGGAGCGGGCGCTTCGTGATGGCGGTGGAGAGCTGGCCGCCGGAGACCGCCTGGATTTCCCCGCAGAGGAACTCGCCCACGTAGGCGAGGTGGCTTCCGACGTCGGCCAGTGCGCCCGAGCCCAGGGCGCCCTTGTAGCGCCAGCTCATGGGGGCGTCGGGGCTGCAGCCGTAGTCCGTCCAGTACCTTCCGGAGAAGTGCAGGGGCCGCCCCAAGGTGCCGTTCTGGATGAGCTCGCGGATCGCGGCGATGCCGGGCGTTCGGCGGAAGGTGAAGCCGATGCGGCCCAGTGTGCCGCGGGCCTCGGCGGAGCGCGCGGCATCTGCCATGGCCCGGGCGTCCTTGAGCGAGTCGGAGAGGGGCTTCTCGCACAGCACGTGCTTGCCCGCGGCGAGGAGGCCCTCGACGACCTCGCGGTGCAGGGAGTTCGCGATCACGACGCTGACGACGTCGATGTCGTCCGCCTCCGCGATGGCCTGCCACGAGGCGTCGTGGCGCTCGTAGCCGAAGCGGCGGGCCGCGGCCTGGCCGAACTCGGCGTTGACGTCGCCGATCGAGACGAGGCGGATCTCCGGAAGCGTGGGGCGGTACAGGGTGCTCGCGGCGCGGTAGGCAGCGGCGTGGGCCTTGCCGGCCATGCCGGCGCCGATGACGGCGACGCCGAGGGACTCGGGCATGATCTCTCCTTTGAGGCGGGAAGGGGTGGAAGTCTTGTGCGGAAGCTCTTGGAGCGCTCCAGCAATGAGAGTACGAATACAGGTTTGTCCTGTCAATATCCAGAAGATGACGGGGGCGTCTCGCCCCGACGAGTGTCATGATGATCGCGTGTGCGCCCATCCGACATCTGCATCCGCCCGCACCCGGCCGACGATCTACGACGTCGCGTCCCGGGCTGGCGTCTCCAAGTCGCTCGTCTCGCTCGTGCTGCGGGACGAGCCGCACGTGAGCGATGCGCGCCGTCAGGCGGTGCTCGAGGCGATCGAGGAGCTCGGCTACCGTCCGAGCCGGGCAGCAAGCGCCCTCGCGAGCCAGCAGACCCGGTCTGTCGGCGTGCTGATCGACGACTTCCGCAACCCGTGGTTCGTCGAGCTCCTCGCGGGCCTGCGCTCCGTTCTCGACCCTGCCGGGTATACAGTCAGCGTCGCCGACCTCCAGCTCGAGGCAGCATCGGGCCGCAACCCGGTGGACGGCTTCCTCGCCCAGCACGTCGATACGCTCGTCCTCGCCGCCGAGCCCAGGGCCGAGCTCCTCCGCAACATCCCGGTGCCCGTGGTCGTGGCGGGCGTCCGCGAGCTGGGCCCGGCGGTGCTCCCCAGGGCGGACGTGGTGGCGGGCGACGACGAACGAGGGGGCGAGCTCGCCACGCGGCACCTGCTCGACCTGGGCCACCGCCGTATAGGGCATGTGACCGGCCGAGGCGGTCCCGCAGCCCACCGCCGGAAAGGCTACGAGAGAGCGATGACGGCAGCTGGCCTGCGACCCTTGGTCGTCGGTGCGGGCAAAGGGACCTCGGAACAGGATGGCCGCTCGGGCGCGCTCGAACTCCTGGACCGCGTTCCGCCGGTCACGGCGATTGTTGCCGCGAATGATGTCATGGCCGTCGGCGCCCTCGCCGCGCTTCGCGAAAGGGGGCTGAAGGCGCCGGCGGATGTCGCCGTCGTCGGCTATGACAACTCCCCGCTCGCCGCCTACGGCTACCTCGCGCTGACGAGCGTCGATCCGCACAGCCGGGAGATCGGCGCAGAGGCCGCCCGCACGCTGCTCGCCCGCCTTGAAAACCCGGACGCACCGAGGCGCTACGCCCTCATCGAGCCCGCCCTCGCGACCCGCCCGAGCACGGGACCGTCCCGGAACGGGCAAATCCACGAGCCCTGACACGGCCCGCAAATCGCTCGCGGCAGGACCCTCATCCGTGGTCCCCACCTGGCCTTGGAAGCGGCGCTCCGACCAGCCATCCACCTCTTGAGATTGAATCATCAGAGCGCTCCAAATTGTCTGGACAAAGTATTGACATCCAGCCACCCCCTGAGTCATCGTGTGAATGGCATCACACCGATGGCCAAGATGTGGACCGCTCCATATCGGTGCGGTCGGCTCTGAGAAAAGGAAATTGCTGATGACGATGAAGTCAATTGCCCGTGTGGTGTGGAACCGCCGGGTGCTGGCCGTGGCCGGGGTCCTGGCCGTGCTGGCGACAAGCGCGTGCTCCCAGTCCGGGAACTCCTCGAGCTCGACCAGCGGCGCAGCCGCCGGCGGGAACGGCAAGGCCAAGATCTTCGTCATCGGCGGCAAGTCCGATGACCCGTTCTGGTCCAAGGTCAAGCGCGGCGTCGACGATGCGGCCAAGGTGGTCCAGGCCCAGGGTGGCTCGGTGACGTTCCTGGGCCCGCAGAACTACGACAATCTGGGCCCCGATGCTGCCAAGCTGATCGACTCGACGCTGAGCCAGGGCGCGACGGCGGTCATCGCACCTGACTGGGTGCCCGATGCAGAGGACGCGGCCCTGAAGCACGTGACCGACCAGAAGGTCCCGCTCTTCATCTACAACGCAGGGGGCCTGCCTGCTGCTGACAAGGTCGGGGCGGTCAACTACGTGGGCAGCGAGGAGTACACTGCGGGCAAGGCCGGGGGTACGTACCTCGGGCAGCACAGCGCGAAGCACTCCCTGTGCGTGAACACCCTGCCCGGCTCGACGAACACCGAGGACCGGTGCCGCGGCATCGGCGATGGCAT
The DNA here is from genome assembly GCF_034931225.1 of Sinomonas terricola. NCBI lineage: Bacteria > Bacillati > Actinomycetota > Actinomycetes > Micrococcales > Micrococcaceae > Sinomonas > Sinomonas terricola. Next base: position 35,452 of record NZ_JAYGGQ010000017.1, on the reverse strand, counting down.
CAAGGCCAATGGCGGGACGTCGACCGAGCTGCCGCTGCCCTCGTCCCAGTTTGGCAACCAGACTGCCGTCGCCCAGGCGATCAAGGCGGCGCTCCTGAAGGACTCGAGCATCGACTCGGTCGTCACGATCAGCACCTCCGACGCCGGCAGCGCGGTCAGCGCCGTGCAGCAGGCGAACCTCACGGGCAAGGTCAAGCCCGCGACCTTCGACATGGACACCGCAACGCTGAACAACATCAAGAACGGCACCACGCTTTTCGCGATCGACCAGCAGCCCTACATGCAGGGCTACCTCTCGGTATCCATGGCCAACTCCTACGTCGCCTACGGGATCAACCTCCCACAGCGCCCGATCCTGACCGGCCCCGCGATCATCGACTCCCAGAACGTCGACCAGGCCCTCGCCGGCGAGCAGGCCGGCGTCCGCTAACAACGACGAGCCGGGTCCCGGAATGCCCCGGGGCCCGGTTCCAGACCCCCCGGACGCGTCACAGCCGTCGCGTCCTCAGTACTTAAGGTGGTAGTCCAACCATGGCAGTGAATACGACCCACGGCCCATCCGGGGTCTCCGCGAACCGCAAGGCGCGGACCGCGCCGTCAACGACATCGCTCGGCTCGCTCCTGCGCCGGCCCGAGACCGGCGCGCTGATAGGGACCGTGGCAGTCTTCGTCTTCTTCGCCATCTTCGGCGGAGGACAGTTCCTCTCCAGCGGCGGTGCAGCCAGCTGGCTCAACGTAGCCGCCGAGCTCGGCATAGTCGCCATCCCTGTCGGCCTGCTGATGATCGCCGGCGAGCTCGACCTCTCGGTCGGCTCGGTGATCGCCGCGAGCTCGATGACCACGGCGATCATCTCCGGCTACTGGGGCCTGCCCACCGCGGTCGGCATCGTCGCCGCCCTCGTCGTCGGAGGCCTCGTTGGGTTTGTCAACGGGCTCGTCGTCACCCGCACCAACGTGCCCTCGTTCGTCGTGACCCTCGCGACCAACTTCGGTCTCGCCGGCATCACGCTGGGCTTCTCCCGCGTGATCACCGGGACCACGAGCGTCTCGCTCGCCCCGGAAGCGTGGGCCAAGAGCATCTTCGGCACCCTCATCGGCGGCCAGTTCGAGGTCGCCATCTTCTGGTGGATCGCCGTCATCCTGGGCGTGGGATGGTTCCTGCACTTCGCCCCCCGGGGCAACTGGATCCTCGCCGTCGGCGGGGACACGATCAGCGCTCGCTCTACTGGCATCCCGGTGGAGAAGGTCAAGATCGGCCTCTACATGAGCTCCGCCCTTGGGGCCTCCCTCGTGGGCGTGATCCAGACCGTCCTCTACAACGGCGCCCAGGTCGCGAACGGCCAGGCCTTCGTCTTCAACTCGATCATCGCCGTCGTCGTCGGCGGGGTTCTGCTCACCGGAGGCTATGGCTCCGTCGTCGGCGTCCTCCTGGGCACCCTCACCTTCGCCATCGTCAGCCAGGGCATCTACTACACCGGCTGGAACTCCGACTGGGCCGCGCTGATCCTGGGCATCCTGCTCCTCGTCGCTGTCCTGATGAACAACACCTTCCGGAAGATGGCGCTGTCCTCCGGAACCCCGAAGAAGAAGGCCTGACCACCATGACCGCTCCATTCCTGAAGCTGACCGACGTCTGCAAGTCCTTCGGCTCCACCCAGGTTCTCAAGGACATCTCCCTCGAGGTCAAGCCCGGCGAGGTCCTGTGCCTGCTCGGCGACAACGGCGCCGGCAAGTCCACCCTCATCAAGGTCCTCTCCGGCTTCCACGAGCCCACCAGCGGCACCATGGAGGTCGAGGGCGAGCCGGTGAAGTTCAAGAGCCCCCGCGACGCCAGCGACCGCGGCATCGCCACGGTGCACCAGTTCGGCGGCACCTTCCCCCTGATGAGCATCGGCCGCTCCTTCTTCGTCGGCGCCGAGCCAAAGAAGGGATGGGGGCCGTTCAAGCGCTTCGACAACAAGTTCGCCGGCGAGATCGCCGTCCGGGAGATGCGCAGCCTTGGCATCACCCGCATCACCGACGGCAACCGCCTCGTCGGCGGCCTCTCCGGCGGCGAGCGGCAGGCCCTCGCGATCGGGCGCGCCGTGCACTTCGGCGCCAAGCTGCTGATCCTCGACGAGCCCACGGCTGCCCTGGGCGTCAAGGAGGCCACCCACGTGCTGCGCATCATTATGCAGGCACGCCAACAGGGCCTCGCCGTCATCCTCGTCACCCACAACGTCACCCACGCGATGAAGGTCGGGGACCACTTCGCCGTCCTCATCCACGGAGCCCTCGCCGCCGACTTCCGCAAGGGCGAGCGCACCCGGGAGGAGATCACCGACCTCATGGCCGGCGGCGAGGCCATGGCCGAGCTCGAAGCCGAGATAGCAGCCTACGAGACCGCCCACGAGGGCCACGCCCCCGAAGCCGGAGACCTCGAGAGGATGCTCAACGAGAAGTGAGACGGCCCGTCCCCGGAGCGGGGCCGGCTAGCAGCCGCGCCCGGCTCCTAGGCCGCCGCCAGATGACGAGTCGTGCCGGCAGGGCAGCCATGACCCCAGTCGAGGAGTCCTGGACCAACCCAAGGACACCGGCCTCGGAACCAGATGCCGGGTGACCCGTGGGCACCATCCAAGGAAAGGAAGGCCGCATGCCCGTTCTCGACCAGAACCTGCTCGCCAGCCCCGCGAAGCTTCACCTGCTGGCCCTCCTCCTGGAGGGGATGGACACTGTCGGCGACCTCGCATTGACGCTGGACATCTCCCCGTCCAGCGTCTACCAGCACCTCGCCTGGCTCCACGGCCGGGGCCTTGTCACCAGCTCCGTCCAAGGCCGGAGGAAGACATTCGCCCTCGCCCCCGCAGTCGACGAGAGAGCCCTGCGGCACGCGCTGCTCAACGCAGCCCTGAAAGGCACCGCGATTCGCAGCGGCGAGGCCCATCTAGACCACCTCCGCGAATGGGCCTCGACTCCCAAGGCCTCCTGAGCGAATCTGACTGCGCCCTCCGGTATTCGATCGGAGGGGCGCATACAACTGCGACCAGGGAGATCGCCGAGGAAGGAGAATCGTGGATCCGACACCGGCCGAAGCGACCAAGAGACCTCTTTTATACACGCCGGAAGCACTCATCCGCGCCGCGTCCACGGTCCACCGCACCGCGGCTGCGGACCTCGAGCATGCTCTTGCGCTCGGAAACCAGGACGAGGCCATCCCGGTGCTGCTCAGTGGCGCCTCCCTCTTGGCCCGGGCCGAGTTCGAAGACGGCCCAGAAGGCCTGAGCCTCGCCATCCTGGACCGGGCAGAGCAAATCCTGCACGACACTCTCCGGCTTCCCCGAGGCCGCACCGGACCCATTGGACCTCGGCATCCGCCACCGCCCCACGTGGCGGCCGGATGCAGCCTGCCTCGAGCTCGGCGATCGCTAGCCATGCTAGTCAAGCAACAACAGGTTTGAGGTAAGTGAACGTAGGCGTCCACATGGGCGATGAGCTCGTGCATCTAATGCAACTTCCGGCCGTATAGGTGATGGATGCAGTAGGTTGCCACGCCCCAGACCAGGAATTCTGTGAGCTCGGGGACCAGGATGTCCGGGTACTTCGGGTTCTCGGCGTGCAGGACGACGCCGCGCGCGGTGAGCCAGAGGCGCTTGACGGTCAGCTCGCCGTCGAGGACGGCCACGACAACGTCACCGTGGCGTGGGACGAGGGAGCGATCGACGAGGAGCTCATCGCCGTCGCTGACGCCGGCCTGCTCCATAGAGTCCCCCACGACGCGGACGATGAAGGTCGCGGCCTTGTCTTTCACCAGCTGCTCGGTGAGGTCGATCGGTCCGTCGTAGTAGTCCTGGGCGGGACTCGGGAACCCGGCCGGAACAGGCTGCGGGGCGACCGGCAGGAGCATCGGCTCCGCGTCGACCCGCAAGGAGTTCAGCACGAAGGCCACGGCCTGCACCTCCACTGAGTCGAATATTTATCTGAGCGATGCAACTATCACTCATACACCTGTTCCAATGGTAGATCCGGCGGCCGACAAGGGATGCCGGCGGATGTCCCCAACTGTCCGCGTTCGAGGGGCACGGGCTCCTTGGCCGACTGAGACAATGGGTGGGTGCTGGTGACTGTGACGATCAGGGACGGCTCCGACGCGACAGACCGCGTCGACGCCGAGGCCCCCACCTACGAACAAGCCCTCTCCGCGGCCCGGGAGAAGGTCCCCGAGGGCTGGAACATGATCGCCATCCGCACCGATCGCGACTAGCTGCTGAGGGTGCCGGGCGGACTGCACGGCACCACCTGGGCACTTGCCCTTCCCTGTCCTCCGCGCCCCGACGCTGCGCACGGGCTGGTCTGACCTGAGAGTCAGCGACCCTGAGCCCGGTCGCGCGAGCTCCGGCGAGGGTGCTGATTCGTGCCCGTGCTGTGCGGTACATTCGTGACAGAGCCCCTGCCGTCGAGACACCCCCCAAGTCTCCGGCAGGGGCTTTTTCGAGCCCTCAGGCGAGCATCCCCGCATCCCTGCCCCACAAGTCCTCGGGCCGATGTCCGATTCGGCCCAGTCCCGCGACCTTGGGCTGGCAGGAGGGGGATCTTGCCGAGCCTCCTCCACCTCGATAATCTATAGATGTCAGATCGAGTATTAATCAGGAGGGTGGCATGCCCGCCGTATCCCGCACCCCCAAAGAGGCTGTCGACGACGTCGGAGCCATCGACCGGCTCCGAGCCGCAGCCGACGCAGACCTCGAAGCCCACAGGGCCTCCCACAAGGCCGCACACGATGCCCCCGGCACACCCGAGACCGAGGCCCGGCGCTTCGCGCCGTCCGCGGTCGCCCACCGGCTCGACGCGATCGAGAACGAACAGCGGCGCATCCGACGGCAGCTCAAAAACGCAGCCCGCACTCCAGGCAAGGCCCCGGCACTCGAGGCCCGTGAACGCGAGCTTGCCACACAAGCCGAGCGCTGGGCCGCGGTCCGCCGCGAGCAGATCGCCCAGGGAATCGCCGCCGACCGCTCCGGCATCAGCAAGGGAGACCAAGTCCGGTGGCACGGCCAATGGCTCCCCGTCCTCAGGGCGAACGCCCGCAGCGTCATCGTCTCCTCGCCGTGGGGAAACGAAGCCGTCCCCCACCACGAGCTCACCGGCCACAGCCCATCCAACCGTGACGCCGGTGTCCCGAACCGTCCCTCCGGAGGACCTTTGGGGGCAGAAGCCACGAACAGGAGTCGGAGATGAAGAAGATCACCCACCGCGAGCCACTCGCCACCCCCCATCCCGCATTCACCGCCGGCCCCCTCGATATCGGACACCGGTCAATGCCGCCCAACCGCAGGCTCATGGCCTTCATGGTCGACTGCAGCGCCCGCGAATGCGCAGCACAGGTCGCCGAGGCACAGAGCACGGAGGCGGCAGGAAAGCTGGCCCGCGCATTCCGGACATGGCCCGCCGAGGCGATCGCGGCGCTACTCGACGACGGGCACCAGGACTGGGCACGAGCCTTCTTCCCCGCGTTCGTCCGATACCTCCACCAAGCCGAACGCAGGGTCGCCCTCGAGGCCATCAGCGCCGAGGCCGCCCTGGCGGCCATCACCGAGCCGGTGCGAAAGCTCACCGGCCCATCGTGGGACGAGGTCCGCTACGCACTCGCGGCCGAGATCGGGCTGGTCAAGGCGGCCGCAGCCGTCTGAGAACCCCACCCGTGGCCAGCCACCCGGACGAGAGGACAGCAGCATGAAAACCCAGATCGAGACCAAGACCGCCAGAGAGGCAGTCATGCGATGAGCGCGGTCACGTGGTCGATCGCGTTCTTCGCCCCGGCGCTGATCGCCGGCGCTGTCATCCTGTCGCTTCGGCTCCGCCGCCGGGGCGAGGACATCTACATGCGCATCGCGGGCTTCGACGACGCACAACTTGCCAGCCTCGGCTCCGACGAGCTCTCCCGGATCGACGACGAGCTGCACGACTGCGCGAGGCAGAGCGATCCTGCCGCAGCCACGGCGATCAGATCCGCCCGCCAGCGCATCCGCAGCGCGCTCGAGCGGCGGGAGCCATGACCAGCCGTCGCAGCGGCCATGACCCCCGCGACGTCGCCCTCACGGACGACCCGGCCGTTCCTGAAGCCGAGCTTCCGGGCCAGACCAGCATTTTCGACTGCCTGGGCGACCGGGCCATAAGGGAGCTCGGGCAGCACCTTCGTGCCCGCCGTGCCGGGCGCCTTGCCATGGGGGAGGAGCGGCCGTGACCCCGGCTCTGACCGAGCGGACCGCAGAGCACAGGCCCGCAACCAGGACGCGCTCGTTCCGTCACGACGATCTGGTCGCCGTGGACCTCTTCAGCGGCTTCGGAGGCCTCACCCGCGGCATCGAGATGGCTGGATTCACGACGATCATGGCCGCCAACCACAACGCGTACAAGGTCGAAGTGCACGAGGCAAACCACCCGAACGCGGAGCACTGGATCGCGGACCTGGTCGATCCGGAGTCCTCTGACTACCACTCCGCCAGGGACCTGCCCGCCGCCGACTTGCTCGTCGCGGGGGTCTCGTGCACCAATCACTCGCAGGCCAACACGAAGCGGGCCTATGAGCATGCCGTGTCCCTGTTCGACATGCTGGACCCGGAGTACGAAGAGCGGGTCACGCGCTCCGAGCGGGACCGCGCGACCGCGAACTGCGTGCTGCACTACGCGGCGCAGCACCATCCGCGCATGATCCTGGTCGAATGCACCACCGAGCTGCAGTCCTGGGGCCGGCTCGTGCCCGGCAGCCGCAAAGTCGGCGACGGCTCTACGTACCGCTGGTGGCTGAAGCAGTTCGAGATCCTGGGCTACAGGCACAGGGTCCTGTTCCTCAACAGCCGATTCTTCGACGTCGACCAGTCGAGGGATCGGGCGTACTGGGTCTTCTGGGACAAGGCGATTCCCGCCCCTGACCTGGACCACCGCCCCGAGACCTGGTGCCAGCGCTGCGACACCGTCGTGCAGGCCGCACAGTCGTGGAAGACCGGGATCCCCGTCACCGGCTCTGTCCGGTACGGCAAGCAGTACGTCTACCGCTGCCCTGGCTGCCGGGACGAGGTCGTCCCGCCTTCCGGGTACTCCCTCAGGTCCCTGGACCTCAGCGACCTGGGCACCCGCATCGGCGATCGCGAGCGGCCGCTGGCGGCCTCCACCATGGCCCGGGCCGAGCGGTGCCGGCAGCGCTTCGCCGAGTTCCCCGCCGTCCTGATGCCGGCAAAGGCCACCAGGGGATCGGAGCGGCACCCGTGGCAGCCGCTGCCCACACAGACCAGCCAGCAGGAGGCCGCACTGCTGTCCACCGGCGCCGTCATGCAGATGGCCAACGGCTACGAGCGCCCCGGGTCGCACTGCCGGGCCCGGGACCTGTCCCAGCCGCTGTGGACTCAGCCCGCGAGCCCGTCGACAGCGGTACTCACCCCTCCCGTGGCGCTGGCGGTGGCCAACTTCCAGGGCGCGCCCCGGGGCGGGGACGAGCCGCTCCCGACCCAGGGCGGTTCGGAGACCCTGGGAATGCTCTCGGCCAGAGTCCTGCCCAACCGTACCAACGGCACCAGCAGGGGCCTGGGCGAGCCCATGGAGACCCTGGTGGGCAGTGCAGGCTCCGGAGGGCTCGGCCTGCTCTCGAGCGGTGTCGTTCCCTTCCGCCGGCACACCGTCCCGACCACGCACGCCGAGGCCATGCCGACCGTCACCTCGGAGCAGATCCCGGGGCTTCTGACCCAGACGCTGGCCGTCGGCTGGCTCAAGCAGAACGGATCCAGCGCGGCCGACACCGCAGCGCACCCCCTGGACGACCCGATGGGCACCCTCACCTCTCGGGACACCACGGCGCTCTTGGCGGCAGGGTGGCTCGAGGCTCTGGCGACAGTCTCCCTGGAGGACTGCTACTTCCGCATGATGAAGAGCCGCGAGGTGGGGCGTGGCTGCGGATTCGACGTCGACTTCGGTCAGCACCAGGGCACCTTCAAGGTCTGGGGCAGCGCCCGGGATCAGGTCGACGGCTTTGGCAACGCCGTCTCCCCGCAGGTCGGGACGTGGATTGGGCTCCGCCTCCGGGCGGTATTGCATGGGATGGCGCCATGAGCCGGGACGAGACCCCCACCCTGCACGCGATGGGCTGGAGCGACGGCGGGGAGCTGAGGTCCGTGTACCCGCCGCGCATCGAGCAGCTCGCCGGAGAGGAGGCCGGACAATGACCGTCGACCCACGGCCCGTCTTGTCGGTTCTCGTGATGCGCGCGGTGAGCGTGACTCGACTGGAGGACCACTTCAGCACCGCTGCAGAGGCCCTGGAGGATCGCACCGCCGGACTTCGCGCCTCTCGGACGCCATTCACGCGTGAGGCCAACACGGTCACATTCACAGATCAGGCTGGTGCCCTGGTCACGCTCATCTTCGAGGAGGGCTTGGACGGATGATCAAACCAGCCAGCCGGACAGGGGCGCTGCAACAAGGCTGGAGGTACGCCGCGTGAGCGATCTGCCCTTCTATATCGACGATCCGCTCGTGGACTTGAACGCGCACCGGCTCAGTCTGCACACCGACGAGGAAGAATCGGTCCGGCGGGGATACCGTGCAACATTCGGCACCTGCTCATGTGGCGAATGGACCACTCCGACCTGGGACGACCACGCTGTGTTCGGCTCCTACGACGATCACATGAACGAAGTGCAGGCCACCGTGCATCGCAGAGCGGACGAGGGCTCATGACCGACGAGGCTCCCCCTGGGAAAGGGGTATTGGTCCACCGGCTTTCGCGGCATAAACTATATATGTCAGATCGAGTAATCTATCGGAGGGCCGGAGATGGCACAGGCCGCGTTGGGGTCGCATTCCATCGGCGCAATGGCATTGGATCCCGGAGGAGACCCAAGGGGGCACCAATGCCACGCCCCGGCGCGCCGACTCTGGACATCCCCGGTCTGGATGTCAGGAAATGGTCGAATGGGACACATGGCAGGAGTTGATCTCGTCGCCCTGGCCGACGGCATCGCGGCACGGGCGCATCAGGGGCAGGTGGACAAGGCAGGCGCTCCGTACATCGAGCATCCCCGCCGGGTCACCCGCAGGCTCCTCGAGCTGTGGCCGCATGCGCCGGCGGAAGCCCAGGCTGCTGCCCTGCTCCACGACGTCGTGGAGGACACCCCGGTCACCATCGCGCAGCTGCGCTCCGCGGGGTTCCCCGATGCGGTGCTCACCGCCGTCGACGCGGTCACGAAGCGCGCAGGGGAGAGCACCGAGGAGTATTTCGCCAGGATCCGCTCGGACGCGCTCGCCCCCTGGGTGAAGGCGGCCGATCTCGCAGACAACACCGATCCCGTCAGGCTTGGACGTCTCCCCGAGGAGACCAGGGCCCGGCTGGAAGCGAAGTACGCCAAGGCCCGCCGGCTCCTCGAAAATCTTGTGCCGGGCGATCGCTGAGGGCGGGCGCCGCTGCGACCGCACGCCGTCGGGCACACGGAGCCTGACCGCGGCCGACTTGGTGCGCACGGCGTCGGACCTGCCCGAGGTCGAGTGGCTCGGCAGGGGCGATGCGGAGATCGCCCAGGTGTGGAGCGAGCATCCGCCGGCCGTCGCGGCCGAGGCGATCGGGGTGCTCCGCGACGTCGGGAGGAGGGAGCCGGAGATCACGAAGTCGCTGACGGCGCTCGAGGAGAAGGGCCGGCGGCTCCACGGTCTGGAGTTCCGGCTCAAGTCCCCGGGTTCCCTCGCCCGGAAGATTCGGGCCCGGAGCAGGATGCTCGCCGGCAGCAGCGACAGCGGGCTGCACGGGATATCGGCCCGGCTCAGCGACGTTGCCCGGTACACGGTCATCGCCGGCCAGGGTGACGTCGCCGAGACGGCCCGGGACATCCAGGCGTCCCTGTCGGCCTCGGGGGCGAAGCTGGCCGAGGCAGACCACTCGTTCGTCGAGGGATCGACGTACAAGGGCCTGCACATGGTCTACGAGTCCGACGGGCTCCGGTTCGAGGTGCAGGTCCACACGGAGACGTCGCAGTCGGTCAAGGACCGCCTGCACGTCCTCTACGAAGAGGCGCGGCGGCTGCCGCCCCAGGATCCGCGGAGGGAGGTCCTCGAGCGCAAGATGCGCACGATGAGCGATACGGTGGGCATCCCCGACGGGATCAGCGCGCTGCACGAGCTCGGGGGAGTCCCGGTGGAGAGGAAGGTGAAGTGATGGAGAAGGTCGCATTCGAGCGGATCGAGGACGACCAGGGCAAGCTCAGCTGGGTCGCAGCCCGGCAGAAGAGCGCACCCTGGCACGTCTTCGTCTGGGTCCCCAACACGCGCCGGTGGCACCGCATGCGCGAGCTCGAGGCGGGCCCCGCCTACGTGGAGGGCGTCCGCATGGTCGGAATCGGCCGCGAAGAGGCCGAGGCCCTCATCGCCGACCGGCCCAAGCTCGACAGCCGCAGCTGGTCCTGGCTCCTGGATGAGTTCGCCGCCCAGCCCCGCGGCGAGATCCGCCTCTCCGCCCAGCTCGGCGTGCGCGAGGCCCGGCCCCTCACTGGCCTGAGCGTCGACGATCTCCCAGAAGACGGCTCGTGGGTCGAGGTCGCGGCGTTCGCGTCTGACGCGGACGCCCCGGCACGTTCCCTCGCCTCGGACCTGCGGACCGGGAAGAGGGCAGGATTCCCGGCGGGCAGCACCCAAGCTCTGGTGCAGCCCGCGGACGAGCGCATTGTCGTCAGCGCCTCACGTATGTCCGCAACTGCCTAGCCTCACAATGCGGAGAGGCCAGTGGAGTCGTTGACCCCCTCACTGCAATCATTGCCGGGAGCGTGCGAAATTCGGAACAGCAGTCGCGGTACGATTCGCGAGCGGGCGCAATAAGAGCTCAGCTAGATCCTGCAACCGGGGGTATCGCGAATGGGCGACGAACATGCGACTGCCATGTCCGAGCTGCTTCGCGTCGGTGCAACAGTCACCGGCCTAGCCGGGCAGGAGCCGGTGAAGATCCTCGCCGTCGACCGGCTCACGGAGGATTCGGCCAGCGTCGCCTTCAGAACCGAGGCAGGCATTGTCGAGAAGATCGTCTTCGCCGACGCCATGGGCGAGATCCGCGGAGTCCAGCCAGGCCTTCCCTTCAGCTTCCAGGCTGACCCCAACGCGTTCCTCCTGGCCGCCGAGTCAAGGCGGATGAGGCTCGCCTACCTCTTCGACCATCTCGCAGCACTCGGCACAAGCGATGTCCAGCCCCTGCCCCACCAGCTCCGAGCGGTGTACGGAATCATGCTGGGCAAGCAGCCGCTCCGCTACGTGCTTGCCGACGACCCAGGCGCCGGCAAGACGGTTATGGCTGGCCTCCTGGTCAAAGAGCTGCTCCTCAGAGGAGCGGCGATGAACGTCATGGTTGTCTCCCCGGGGGTCCTCGTCGACCAATGGGACGACGAGATGCGCGAGAAGTTCAGCCTCGAGTTCGAGGTCCTCACCCGCGACAAGGTGCTCCACGAAGGCAACCCGTTCGCCCGAGGCGGGCTCTGGCTCGCCCGCCTGGACGTGCTCGCCCGCAACAGCGAAGGCATCCTCGACAAGGCATGCGAGGTCGACTGGGACCTCGTCATCTTCGACGAGGCGCACAAGATGTCTGCCTCGGTCTGGGGAACCGAGGTCAAGAAGACCAAGCGCTACCAGATGGCCGAGGAGATCGGGAAGCACGCGCGCAACCTCCTGCTCATGACGGCGACCCCGCACTCCGGCAAGGAGCAGCAGTTCCAGCTCTTCATGGCCCTGCTCGACTCGGACCGGTTCGAGGGAGTCGCCCGCGAAGGCACCCGGAAGGTCGACGTCTCCGACCTCATGCGACGCCTCGTCAAAGAGGAGCTCCTCACGTTCGAGGGCACGCGCCTCTTCCCAGAGCGGTTCGCGTTCACGGTCCAATACGACCTGACTCCGGAGGAGCAGAGCCTGTACGCCGACGTGACGAGCTACGTGCGCGACGAGATGAACCGAGCCGACGCGATCAAGGGCGACAACCGTCGGCGCACGGCGGTCGGATTCGCCCTCACCACCCTGCAGCGCCGCCTGGCGTCGTCGCCCGCGGCCATCCACCGCTCGCTCGAACGTCGCCGGCGAAAGCTGGAATCCGAGCTCCAAGACGCACGCATCCGCTCCTCTAGGATCAGCGACGACCTCGACGTTCCCGACTGGGACGACCTCGACGACCTCACCGACGAAGAGCGCGAGGCGCTGGAAGACCGCGCAGTGGCCGGGGTGACCACCGCGCGCACCCCGGAGGAGCTTGAGGCCGAGATCGCGGTCCTGGACCGGCTCCTGGTCAAGTCAGCCTCCGTGCGGTTCTCGCCGACGTACGCGAAATGGAACGCCCTGCGGGACACCCTCGACGACAACGAAGAGATGCGCGATGACACCGGCGCCCGCCGCAAGGTCATCATCTTCACCGAGCACAAAGACACCCTCGACGACCTCGTCGCCCGCCTCACCCAGCACTTGGGGCGAGACGACGCCGTCATCACCATCCACGGCGGCACCAAACGCGAAGACCGCAAGAAGGCGAAGGAGACCTTCGAACAGAACGAACGCTGCGTGTTCCTCATCGCCACCGACGCCGCAGGCGAGGGCGTGAACCTGCACAAGAACGCGCACCTGCTGATCAACTACGACCTCCCATGGAACCCCAACCGAATTGAGCAGCGCTTCGGACGGGTGCACCGCATCGGCCAGCCCAACACCTGCTTCATGTGGTCGCTCGTCGCGAAGGACACCCGCGAAGGCGACGTCTACACCCGCCTCCTAGAAAAGCTCGAGGAGCAGCGCGCGACCCTCGGAGGACGGGTCTACGACGTCCTCGGCCAGCTCTTCCAAGGCAACGCACTCCGCGACCTCATGATCGCGGCGATCAAGGAATCGAAGGCGCCAGAGCGCCAGCGCTACCTCACCGAGATCGTCGACCCCAAGATCTCCGACGGAATCCCCGATCTGCTGCGAGCGAACCAGCTCGTCCCATCCCACATGGAACAAACCGAAGTAGACGACATCCGGCGCGAGATGGAGCGGGCAGAGGCAGCCCGCCTCCAGCCCCACCATGTCGAGGCTTTCTTCCACAGGGCGTTCGCCGAAATCGGCGGATCACTGCGCATGCGTGAGAGCCACCGCTTTGAGATCAAACGCGTCCCGGGGGAGATCAAGGAACGCGACCGCGTCACCGGATACGGCCAGCCGGTCGTGGACACTTACCATCGCGTGACGTTCGACCCTGCCTACACCAAGGTCGCCGGCAACGATCACCTCGCGACGCTCCTCCACCCAGGGCATCCGCTCATGGCGGCCACGATGAGCCTCATCTCAGACCGCTACCACGATGCCCTGCGCCGCGGGGCGATCCTCGTCGACCGCTCCGACGTCGCGACTCTCCCGTACGTGGTGAGCCTGCTCGAACACGACGTCACCGACGGCAGAACCGGCCGGGACGGACAGCCACAGGTCATCTCGCGGCGCGCCCAATACGTCCGCGTCGATCCCGACGGCGCGATCACCCCGCTAGAGGGCTCACCTATCCCGAACTTCGAACCTCCGAGGGAGGACGAGCTCGCGCGCGCTGTGACCGTCCTCGCCGAGCCATGGGCCCGAGCGTCCGATCTCGAAGAGCGCGTCATCAGGCAGGCCTCAGTCACCATCGCCCGTAAGCACGCGTTGGAGATCACCGAACGGACGCGAGAGCGCGTCGACAAGACCGAACGGCTGGTGCGCGAACGCCTCACGCGCGAAATCAACTACTGGGACCAACGGGCCTTCGAGCTCGCCGAGCAGGAACGCTCAGGCAAGAAGACCAGGCTCCCGGCCTCGCAGATGCGGGACCGCGCCGAGGCTCTGGCCCGACGACTCGATCGCCGCCTCAAGGAACTCGAGAAGGAACGCGACATCGCGGTCCGCCCGCCACGCGTCACCGGCGCCTGCCTCGTCGTCACTCAAGGATGGCTTGACGCCCAGGAAGACCCCTCCGGCGCCGAAGCCCGCGCCAAGGAAACAGCCCGGGTTGAACGTCTGGCCGTTGACGCGGTGCTCCGCGTCGAAGAAGCCCTCTGCCACCGTCCTACCGAGATGCACCATAACAACCCCGGCTTCGACATCGAATCCGACACCGAACAGGGCATCGACTTCATCGAGGTCAAGGGCCGGGTAGCGGGTGGGAAGACTTTCGTGCTGACGCGACAAGAGGCAGTAACCGCACTCAACAAGGGACTTCGCTCAGTCCTGGCGTTAGTCCAGGTCTCCGCAGATGACGGGACTACTGTGCGTTACCTACGCCACCCGATCACCCAGCCGATTGACCCTCGAGCAGCCCGCGTCGAGTACGACTGGGAACCCTTCTGGACCGATGCAACAGAGATGAGCCAAGAGTGAGCGAGACGACCCGACGCAGGAAGCTGATCGAGGTTGCCCTGCCCCTCGACGAGATCAATGCCGCCTGCAAGGCGGACAAAGACCGAAAAACCGGGACGATTCGCAACCTCCACAAGTGGTTCGCTCCCATGCCGCTGCCGGCATGGCGCGCACTGCTCTTCGCATCGCTCATCGATGACCCCGAAGACGACAACCTTCGCGTGGGCCTTCTTGATCTCATCAAACGGCTCGTCGCCAACGGAGCCGACCTCCCAGACGACGAGACGCTCGTCGAGGCGCGGGATCGCCTCGAAAAGCAGTTCCCAGACGGTCTCCCGCCCGTTCTTGACCCGTTCTGCGGCGGGGGATCGACGCTCATAGAATCGCAACGCCTCGGTCTGCCAACCTACGGCTCCGACCTCAACCCGGTCCCTGTTCTCATCTCACGGACATTGACCGAGACACTTCCGCCTCTAGCTGCTCGTCCTGCTCTGCACAAGGGCCAGGAACCTGAGAGCGGCCTATTCTCACTCGGACCTTCTGGCCGCTTCTCCGGCTTGGTCAACGACGTGATGCACTATGCAGAACTCGTCCGAGCGCAGGCACTGGATGTCCTCGAGCCCTACTACGAGACGCTCGCGGGAGAATCCCCGATCGCGTGGCTCTGGGCCCGAACTGCGGCTTGCCCAAACCCCACCTGCGGAGTAGTCACCCCGCTCCTGACCACGTACTGGCTATCAAAGAAGTCGGGCGACAGGGCATGGCTTGTCGCCGAGCCTGACGGCCAAGGCATCGTCCTCCGAGTCGTGAGCGGAAGGGCCGACGGCGCGCCAGCGGAATCCCTCAAGATCGGCGACGGCGTCTTCGCATGTGCTCGGTGCGACGCCACGCTCGACGGCCCGTACCTGCGGGCCGAGGGGAAGGCAGGGCGGCTCGGCCTCCGCATGATCTGCGTCGTGGCCAATGTCGGCAAGAAGCGGATCTATAGATCCCCCACGGACGAAGAGTCGTCGGTTCTGCAACGGATTCCGACGGACGCGGAGGAATTTGATGTTCCGATCAACATCGACGGGCAGAGCATTCGCGTCGGGCTGTATGGAATGACTTCATGGGGAAGCCTTATGAACTCGCGTCAGCGTCTCACTCTTGCCACGTTTGCCGATTTGGTCGCTGCGAACCGTGAACGGATCATCTCGGACGGGGGTGACGAGACATGGGCGACCGCGATCACCACTCTCCTAGGGCTCGCCGTGGGGAAGATGGCCCAGTTCTCATCCTCGATGGCCATTTGGAGGAACCAGCCCCAGGCTAAGACTGAGGCCGCTCTCTCTACCCACAACCTTCCAATGACTTGGGATTTTCCTGAAGTGAACGTCTTCGGGACGTCCGTAGGAGACTGGCGCGGCCTAGTGAAAACCGCACTTCGCGCGCTCCCCTTTGTGTCCGATGCCCCCACAGCCTCGGCGACTGTCATTCAAGGTGATGCTCGGTCCGCGACACTTCCGAGCCCCGGGCTCGTGGCTACTGATCCGCCGTACTTCGACGCCATCGGGTATGCGGACATCTCCGACTTCTTCTACGTCTGGCATCGAAGGGCTCTGAGAACAGTCCACCCAGACCTCTACGGCACCATAGCCACACCCAAAAATGGCGAGCTAACGGCGGTCGCGTCAAGACACGGCAATAACAAGAGGGAAGCCCAGCGGTACTTTATCGAGGGATTCACAGAGACCTTCAGGAATCTGAAGGGACAATTGCTGCCAGAACTACCCATGCTTGTTGTCTATGCCTCGAAAGAGCAGAAGGCAGGCAAGGGCGAGGAAACCAGATGGTCAGCAATACTATCCGCGATGATCGCGGCCGATCTAGAAATCACCGGTTCATGGCCAATTCGGGGCACAACAGAAGCGAGAATGGTCTCCGCAGGTACAAATGCGGTGTCTTCCTACATCGTCATGGTCTGCCGTCCGCGGTCGCAGAGTGCCCAGACCTGCAGCCTGGCCGACTTCAATCGCTCATTGCGCAGGGAGTTGGGATCGGCAGTCCGCGACCTCCAGGCTGCATCCATCCTCCCCGTTGACCTTGCCCAAGCTGCGATGGGCCCCGGCATGCAGATCTTTTCCCGGTACCGAGCCGTGCTGGATCAAAGCGGCGCAAGGGTTCAGGTCGATCAAGCTCTCCGTGCGATCAATAGCGCATTGGGGGAGGTCCTGGATGAGCAGGAGGGCGATCTCGATTCCGAGTCGAGGTTCGCTGTCAGATGGTGGGCGACACATGGGTGGGCTCCGGGCGCGTTCGGCGAAGCCGACAAAGCTGTGCGGCCACTCGGGATCAGCGTCGACGACGTGGTCCGGGCTCAAGTTGCTACCAGCCACGCGAACAAGGTGCAGTTGTTGGGGAGAAGTGGGCTTGACCGCGATTGGATCCCCTCCAACGACATCAGCCCGACGGCATGGGAGGCGGTTCATCACCTGGCTGACCGGCTGATCGATGGCAGGGGAGAACTTGAAGCTGCGCGGCTAATGGGCGAACTCGGACCGCTTCAAGACCCAGCAATGGAACTCACCTACCGTCTGCACGACATCGCAGCCAAGAGCTCGCGGACAAGCGATCAAGAACGTTACAACGCATTGATTAGTGCTTGGAGCGAGCTCATCAAGCTCGGCTCCACTGCGGCAACCACTGTGGCGGGGAGGATCTTCTGATGGCAGGCCTGACAAACAAGGAACGCCTGGGGCGAGTTCTCGACTTGGTCGCCGAAGGGCTCGGACCATGGATGATTGCGCAGCTTCAAGCCAAGTACGGCGAGGAATGGCCCTCGGTCGTCGGCCGGACGGCAGGCCTCACCGGCCGAGATTCAACCCCGAACCCTTCAGACCCGGCATATCTGTTCTGGGTATTCGACAAACAGTGGCACGTGGTCTTCAAGGACCAACTTTCGTTCGAGGACAAGCGAGTGGTGTCTGCGCTGTGGGATGCGCGGAAGGAATGGGCACACGGCGAGCGAATCTCATCGGAGCGAACCGAGAGAGTGCTCATGGACGGAGAGCACATCCTGCGCTCCATTGGTGCTGTAAAGCAAGCCGACCAGGCCGACGAGATGCGGCGCGAATTCCGCCGCCTCATGTTCGAAGAAGATCAGAAGCGTCTCCAGAGGGCCCAGGAAAAGGCACTCTCGGTGCAAGTTGATTCAACAGGTCTGCCGGCTTGGCGCGACGTGGTAGAGCCTCACGACGACGTCGCGCGAGGCACCTTTGAACTCGCCCAGTTCGCCGCAGACCTTCGTCAGGTGCATCAAGGTGTTGCCGGTCCGGAATACGGAGATCCTGTCGAATTCTTCGGCCGAACCTATCTAACTCGAGGGCTCCGCTATCTCCTGGAACAGGCAATTAGGCGCCTGAGCGGGGTCGGTGGCGAACCTGTGATCGATCTGATGACCACCTTCGGCGGCGGCAAGACCCATTCGCTCCTTGCGGTCTACCATGCCGCGGCCGGCGTTCGCGCAGAGCAACTTCCCGGGATCCGAGAAATGCTTGACGAGCTCGACCTCGCGGAGCTTCCGGAGAAGGTCAACCGCGCAGTCCTCGTCGGCAACGATCTCTCAGTTTTGGGGTCGCAGAAGCAAGACGGCACCACCGTCAACACGATGTGGGGCGAGCTCGCCTACCAGCTTGGCGGCCGCGCCGGATACGAGATCTTGGCCAGATATGACCGCGAGTCTGTCCCCCCGACGACGACCGATCTCGCTGCACTCTTCGCGGCCTGCGGACCGTGCGTCGTGCTCGTGGACGAGTGGGTGGCGTACCTCCGGCAGCTATGGTCCTTGGAGAAGGCCACCCCAGCAGGCACCTTCGACGCCCATATGACCTTCGTCCAGTCCCTCACCGAGGCGGTCAAGTCGGTTCCTACGGCATTGCTCGTCGTCTCACTCCCCGCATCGGATGTCGTCCGCGACATGCCGGGCGAGACGCCTATCGAGAACGAGCACGAGATCGGCGGAACAGCAGGCCTCGAGGCCCTACGCCATCTTCGCTCGGTGATCCACCGGCTGGAATCGCCATGGCAGCCCGCAACAATCGAAGAGTCCTTCGAAATCGTCCGCCGGCGGATCTTCAAGCCGTTCGGCCGTGAGCAGGACGCCGCCCGCGATCTGGTTGTCCATAAGTTCATTGACCACTACTCGAGGCACGCCTCCGACCTGCCTAGCGAAGTTATGCAACCCGGCTACCGCGCCTCGATGCGAACGGCCTACCCCATCCATCCGGAGCTTTTTGACCGCCTGTACAAGGACTGGTCGACTCTCGAACGGTTCCAGCGGACCAGAGGCGTACTGAGGCTCATGGCCACCGTCGTCTACGCACTTTGGATCAGCGGCGACCGCTCACCCATGATCCTCCCGGCATCAGTGCCCCTCGACAGTGCCAAGGTGTTCGACGAGTTGGCCAACCACCTGGATGACTCGTGGAAGCCGATCGTTGATGCCGACATCGCCGGCGAGGCTTCGACCGCGAATCTCGTTGACAGCGAAATCAAGATCCTCGGGAAGTCGATGGCGACCAAGCGTGCCGCCCGCTGCGTGTTCCTCGGCACGGCCCCGATGGCGAACCTGCGCCAACGCGATGGGAGCGCCGCAACGATTCGAGGCCTCGAGCAGAAACGGGTTGTCCTCGGCTCCACCTACCCTGGCGACAACCCGGCCCACGTCTCGGACGGTCTGCGCCGCCTCGGCGACCTTGGCAAGTACATGAACCGCGACCAAGATCGCTACTGGCTCTCCCTCCAGCAGACGGTCTCCCAGATCGTCCAAGAACGCGCTGACGCGTATCACGACGACCAAGTTTTCGACGAGCTCGCGGCAGCAGTTCGACTAGAGACGGACAAGGGACTGTTTGAAAGAGTCCACCGATTCCCCCACGACAGCATCGACGTCGAAGACGACCCTGGCATCGCCCTGGTCGTCTTCGGCCCCGACCGGCCGTTCTCCAAACGGGCGAAGTCGGTGGCCGAAGACGCCGCAGTCGAGTTCATCCAGAAGAGAGGCACCAACGCCCGGATCCATAAGAACAGCCTCATCTTCCTCGCTCCCGAAGTGGACCGAGTCGATGTCCTCCTCAACGCCGTCCGGCAGCGCATGGCGTGGGAGTACATCCTCACCAACCGAGACTCCCTCAACCTCGACCAGCACAACATCAAAGTTGCCGAATCGCGGGTAGCCCAAGCGAAGCAGACAGTCGCTGATGCTATCCGGGAGGCGTACCGCTGGATCCTCGTGCCGACGCAAGAGCCAGGCCAGTCGGAGATCGAGATCGAACCTGTCCTCATGAACGGTGACGGCACCCTCGCCGAACGCGCCACGAAGAAGGCTGATGCCGGCGAATTCGTCGTCAGATCGTTCTCCCCGTCGCTGCTGCGGATTCAGATCAACCGGCTCAACCTGTGGAAAGACAAACCGTATGTTCCGGTCGAACTGGTCGCCGGATATTTCTCCCAGTACGTCTACATGCCAAAAGTCGTCCAGCCAAAGGTCGTAATCGATGCTGTCCGGCGGCTTGACCAGGTCTCGGCGATCGAGATCGATGGCTTTGCCTACGCAGATGCGTACGAGGATGGGCGGTTCGTCGGTCTGACGGTTACAGCGCCGCCCGCCGTGCGCAGGGACGGGCTCCTCGTCGACCCCAGAACCGCGCTCGGGCAGATCGCAAACGACACCAGGCCGCCCAAGGAACAACAAACAGGGAACACCGTAGCAGGGGGATCCACCGCAACTGGAGAGGGAACAGACGCCTCAAGATCGGACCGGACAGATCGGGGCACAACGGCCGTCACGGTGCCCACGCGGTTCCACGCCACGAAGGAAGTGACCGTCAACCGAGTCGTCCGTGATGTTGGGCAGATCTACGAAGAGATCATGTCCCACTTCGTCACAAGCGGCGCATCAGTTCGGATCTCGATCGACATCGAGTCCGATCAATTGAACAAGCTCTCCGACGACCAACGAACAACGATTCGAGAGAACCTCAGGACCCTTGGATTCGGGGCCGAGGACTGGTCAATGGACTGATCGCCCGATCGAAATGCCCACACGCCGAGGTATGCTCGCAGTCGCTCGAATCGCGTGGAATTGCGGCCCGGAAAGGACCCCGGCCGGACCCCCTCGGACCGTGTCGGGGGTCCGTGTTTCAATGGGTCCTAGCCAAAGCCAGTGTCGACACCAAGGGGGGGCTGGGCGTGCCAGACGTCGTCGGCGACCATTTCATGCTCCTGAACGTGGTGGAGCGCCGTGGCGGGACGTTCTCTGTCGTTCGCAAGGCGGTCGACGATCGCGACGGATCGTTCGTTGCGGTCAAGCTCCTCCTGTCGGGACATTCCGACGACGTGACGCGCAAGGTCTTCAACAACGAGGCCAAGACTCTGAAGAGCCTGTCCCACCCCCACATCGTTCGCTGCCGCTGGGCTGGCACCGATGAGAGCGAGAACTACGTTCTTGTCTTGGACTGGGTCGAGCGCAACCTCGACGACTTACTCAAGGTTTCGGGGCCCTGGGAGTCCTGGGACCGCCTCGCAGCTGACATCGCGCTGCCCCTCGTGGACGCATTGGCGTATACGCATCTGAAGCAGATCGAGCACCGGGATATCAAGCCTCAGAACGTCCTTGTCACCGATGCAGGTGTCCCCCTGCTTGCGGACTTCGGAATCGCGAAGATCCGAGGCGAAGAGCAGACGACTCTTCAGACCGTCGCAGGTTGGCACTCCAAGCCGTATGCGCCACCTGAGCTGAACGCGGACGTTCGATACGTGCGCGACGTCTATTCGATGGGCGTCCTTCTCATCCAGTGCATGACGAAGGAGCAGCTGAAGGACCTCGCGGGTGTCGAGCGGGCCTTGGAGTCGATCCCTGTCCCGCCTGATGTTCGACGCCTGCTCGGATCCTGCATCGCGACCCAGGCGGACGACCGGCCAAAGAATGCAAGTGATCTTCTCAGTGCCCTCAAGGCAATCCAGCAGCGGCGCCAGGCTCAACAACAGGTCGCGCGTAACCCCATTTGGCTTCGTTTGACGAGATCGGCAATTAGGTCGCTGGGAGGCAGCGACGACTCTCGACGGGAGGCCATCGGCAAGATTCAAGCTGACCTTTCGGGCGACGTCTATGCATCGTTCTTCAACGATCAGGCGTCGGGCCAGCTCCAGCGCGACAGCATTCGTGTCGACGGATCGGCTTGGAGCTTCACTCTGAAGTCCGATGAGAGCGGCGCTACGGTCATCAGGGCTGCAGAACTCGACTTCGAGCGACTTGAGAATCACCGACGGCGGGCGCTACTGCTGCCGCAGGTCTTCGACTGGACGTTCGCGCAGCCGGCTAACCCCGCCCTCGCACTGGCGGGCGTGGCAACCCTGATCGACGCCATCGATGCCTTCTATGAGGCCAAGAACCAGGCAGAAGAGGCTGGCGAGGACGAGCGCGACGGCGATGAGCTCTTCGACACGTGGCGCCGGGTCCTGAACGCCCGCGAGGAACTCGCACGGGGAGAGAAGAAGCCGCTCCCTTACAAGAAGGTGCAGGCCCGCGGCCGCGAGGCCACCTTCACGCTGGAGTCCGCGGTGGACCACGACCTGGTCGGCACGGAGTGGCGCGTGAGAGATCAGGTGACCGACCGCAAGTTCGCCTGGGGCGAGGTCATCGACCACGACGTCGATCGAGTCGTCATCTTGAGTGCGCGGCGCTGGGAGGGCCTGCCCGATCGTGCGGTGCTCGACCCCCACCTCGGCCCGGACGAGGCTGCACTCAACCGACAGCGCCAGGCCGTCGATGACGTGCAGCGGGATAAGTCGGCCCGTCCGGATTTGCGTGAGCTGCTCCTCGACCCCGGCCGGAACACCGAACCGAAAGCGATCTCAATCTCCAAATGGAATCGGGAGCTTGATGACCGTAAGCGGGAGGCTATCGAGACCGCCCTTGGGTCGCCCGACATCTACGTTGTTCAAGGCCCACCGGGAACGGGCAAGACGAGCTTCATTGCCGAGCTCGTGGAGCAGACCCTGAGCGCAGACCCTGAAGCGCGGGTACTCATCGCCTCCCAGACCAACGTTGCGGTGGACAATGCCCTGCAGCGTCTGGCAGATGGCGGGCAGGCGGGCATGGTCAGGCTGGCGAGCGCCGACCCGAACCGCGTCGATGAGTCCGTGCGCCATCTTCTCCTTGATGCCCAGATGAAGCGCTGGGCGCGCGAAGTCCGCAAGAATGCTGAGAGCCACATGGGCGCGCGGGCGACCGAAGCGGGACTTGCCCCGTCGCACCTTCGTGCGGCTCTCGCCCTGCAGCAGCTCTCGGCAACACTGTCCCAGCTCGACTACCTCCAGACCGTCCGGCCCGAGGACGAGGACGAGCAGCGGTCTGACCTTGCGACCTCGCTGACTGAATCGACAATTTCGACATCGGTCCAGGAGAAGGTCGACTCGCTGGCTGACTGGCGCGATGAGCTGCTGGCGGAGGCACAGTCGGAGTTGGGAAGCGACCTGACTCTCTCCGCCGACATGAGCGCTCGGGATGCCCTCAACGCAGTTGAGGCTCTCATCGGCGAGAGCGCCGATGCGCAGCAACTGCTCACTCGCCTTCGGCTCCAAGGCGAGTGGCTGCAGCGGATTTCCTCCGACGCCGGGCTAGCCAACACGTTCCTCGACCAGACGAGCGTCATCGCGGGAACCTGCGTCGGCTACCTGAGGCACCCAGCGGTGCGCCACCTCGAAATCGACCTGTGCATCGTCGACGAGGCTTCGCGGGCGACCCTGACCGAAGCGTTGGTGCCAGTTTCCCAGGCCAAGCGATGGGTGGTCGTTGGGGATACGAACCAGCTGCCTCCCATCGATGAGGAGCTGCTGCGGAACAAGGAGCTGATGAGTGACCATCAGCTCCATCCCGGAGACGTCAAGGAGACGCTGTTCCAGAGGCTGACCGACCGCCTGCCGGAGCACTCGCAGGTCATGCTGAACCAGCAGTACCGAATGATCCGTCCGATCGGGGACATGATCTCGACCTGCTTCTACGGCGAGGAGTTGCGATCGCCGAACGACGGGGGACTAGAGGGGTATCCCCTCGGGTACGGGAAGCCCGTACTGTGGCTCGACACCTCCGCTCACGGCGAAGACCGACGTGAGGCGGCTCCTCACGGCAAGGGCAAGAGCTTCGCAAACCGCGCGGAGGCCCGCATCGTCATTGACCGACTCAAGGTGCTCAATGGCTCCATCGACAAGGAGGTCGTCCAGCTTCCCAAGAGCAGCGAGCAACTTGATGTACTCGTCATCGCGCCATACGTCGCCCAAGTCGCCGACCTCAAGCAGCAGCTAGCTCCCCTACGGGACCGGCTGAGGCATCTTTCGATCACCGTGATGAGCGTGGACGCCGTCCAGGGGCGCGAGTCGGACGTGGCCATCTTCTCGGTTACGCGGAGCAACGCGAGGGCCGAACTGGGCTTCATCGGACCGGATTACTGGCGACGCATCAACGTCGCGCTATCCCGTGCACGCTTCGGCCTCACGATCGTTGGCGACGCGGGTTTCATCCGGGGGACGACCGGCGCATTGAAGAAGGTGCTGACATACATCGACACTCATCCGGACGACTGCGAGCTTAGGACGGCCGAACGATGAGCCTGACCTCAGGGGATATGATCCGGCGCCGGTTCGGCGATCACCGCCCTGGTCTTCAGTTGATCAGCGTCGTCGACGCGGCCTTGCCGGTCACGATGCTCCGCGTCGATGTTCTCGCGCAGCAGCGCAAGCCGCTTCCCCTCCTTGAAGAGTTCATCTTGCGGTTTGTGCACGCGGGAGTCCGCGAGATCGATGAGATCGCAGCGCTCCTCGGACTACGGCGCGACCAGGTTGTGACCACCGTCGCCGACCAGATCAGCTCTAACAACCTCACGCGAGGGTGGAACGGACAACTCGGTCTCACGGCGCTGGGCCTTGAAGCCGCTCGCAATCATGCGGCGGTGCAGCCCGTTCTAACCCAGCTCAACGTGCCCTTCGATCGACTCGTATGGAAGGCCCAGGACTACGCCCGCTCAAGCCTGATCAAGAAGCAGGATGCCCAAGACGCAGGCCTCGAGATCCTGCCTGCCAAGAAGACCTCGCGGGTCGACCTCAACGACCTCCCTGTCGAGCGCTTCAACGAGCTCGTCGAGTCACGCGACGATCGCACACGGCAGGTTGAAGTGCTACGCATTCGGAAGATCGCCTCGCAGAACCTGCACCTGTACATGCCGGCGCAATTGCTCGTCTACGGCGATCCGGACTCTGGCGAGGTGGAGCTGGGCCTTTGCGTGGACGGTGATCTCCAGCCTGCGCACGGGCTTGAGCTTGCGGCCGCTGGCGCCGTCGTGAAGCTCGGCATCTCGGTGGCTCGTCCTGAACCGCGCCCCACGCTCGCTCCCGATCTCGAGGAGCAGCGAGTGGCGATTGAGCAGGTCGAGATCATCAGGGCCGCGGGCGAACAGGTTGCCAAGAGCGACGGAGACCCGGCGGACAAGCCTCAGCGCGTCGAGGACATCGCGGTGCGCAGCGTCGATGTCCATGAGCATCCTCAGTTGCTTAATACGGCGTTGAACGGTGCGAAGAAGCGACTTCTGATCATCGCGCCGTGGGTGAAAGGCGGAGTGGTGAACACTGATTTCGTCGCCGCCCTCGAGCGCCGCCTGAGGGCTGGCGTTGAAGTCCATATCGGCCACGGCTATGGCCCCGATGACAGCGGGTCCGATGACTTCGCGCTTCGCAAGCTCAACAACCTTGCTGCCCGCTACGACAAGCTGCGGGTCGTTCGACTGCAGAACACCCACGCCAAGATCCTGATCTCCGATGACCTATGGGTCACTACGAGCTTCAACTGGTTGTCCTTCAGGGGTGATCCGAACCGGACCTACCGCATGGAAGAGGGCACGCTCGTCCAGATCCCGAACGAGGTCGACAAGGCGTTCAAG
This sequence comes from Sinomonas terricola, assembly GCF_034931225.1. Taxonomy (NCBI): domain Bacteria; kingdom Bacillati; phylum Actinomycetota; class Actinomycetes; order Micrococcales; family Micrococcaceae; genus Sinomonas; species Sinomonas terricola. The sequence continues at coordinate 10,143 of NZ_JAYGGQ010000017.1, read as the reverse complement.
CGGTACGTCGACGTGCTCGACGCGGACGGAGTGGACCCGCGCGAGCGCGCCTGACTCAGCCCGCTACTTTAGCGCCTGGCAGCAGGGCACGGGGCTCTGCCGAGAGCACAGGAGCGAGAACGATGGGTAAGTACAGCGGCTTTGACGAGGCACGTGCTGCGCGGTTGAACGTCATCCTCTCTGAGGCCACGAAGGCCATTGTGGCAGCCCAGTCGAGAAAGTTCAGGGAGGACAGCGGTAGCCAGGACGAGATCGATGAGCCCGATTCCGACGATGACGAGCAGGGGTAGGGCGCCTAAGGGCGGGTTGTGCCTTTGTGGCGGCCCTTGAATGGGCTGAAGGCCGCAACTTGCGTGAAGGCGGGGCCGTCTCTTGGAGGCGCCCCCGCCTCGCCTATGCCTAGTCCTGTGCGGGCCGATGGCCTTGGACGTCGGTGTACGGTGCCCGGGCGGTCCAGCTGTACCCTGTGGCGACCGAGACTGTTTTCCTGTTTGCCCGGACGACTTCGCGCCAGTGGCCGCCGATCTTAACTGCGTCGCCCTTCTTGATCTGCTCGGGCCCGTACTCGACGGCCTGGCCACTCGCGAGCTGATCGGCCCGGATCCCCTGCCAGTACGCCAGGGCGTCTTTCTGCTCGTCGAGCTGGGAGAGGATCCGTTCGCGGTACTCGCCCTCGGCCGGCGGGAAGACGTCTCGGTAGGGGCCGCTGACCCGCGTGTGACCTTTGAGCTCGCGTTCGAGCCGGCGGATCTCGGCGCCGAGCTTCTCGATCCGATTGGCGACCGGCTGGGGGCTGTAGCGCAGGGTGTTCGTCCTCGCTGCCGTCTCCGCCCGTATCGCGGCCTGGCCGGCGTCCGCGTCGGCTTTGATCGCCTGTCCTTGCGTGGTGTGGGCGCGTTCGATGTCGCGGCGGTGCTGGCTCTCGCTGCGGTGCCCGATCTTGATCGGCTCGCCGCCCCATGGCAGGCGGGCGTGGGCCGCGTCGGCACGGTTTCGTGCCACGTTGGCCTCGGTGGCTTTCCGGTCGGCTTTGGCGGCCAGGGCCCCGACGCGCTGGTTCTGGCGCGCGAGCTTTCCGGCCTCGACTTCTGCGGTGCTGCGGACTGTGGTGTCGATGTCGGTCTCGACCTCGAATCCTTTAGCTCGGAGGCCTGCGGCCGTGGCGTCGATCTTGTGCGTCTTTGGGTGTCGGTCGCGGCTCATGGGAATGTACCAGGCGTTGATGCTCCGACCCCAGCGCCAGCCATAGGCCTTGAGGATAGGAGCTGATCCGTCGCCGCGGGTGGTTCCTTCGAGCAGGGTCCCGGCTTCGTGCGAGTGGTTGATGATGAGGGTGGTCATTGGATTCCTCCGTAACTCGATCTGACACTCTCAAGCTATCGGCGGGGTCCGACAGAATCGGCTTCAATCACGACCGGTGTTGGAGTGCTGGATTCTCGATCCGCGTCCGCTGAACACGACTTTCAGTCAGAGGCGGAGCGTAAGCCGAGCAATCCCCCGGTTCCGGCTTGGCTCAGGCCGACAAGCGGTGTCAGTTGAAGCCGACAAAGCCACTACGGCTGTTCGTCGATTATCTGCCGCGCGTCCGGGTCCAGGGTCCTGACAAGCATGAACTCCCCATCGACGGTGCGGCTGCCGCCCAGCAACTCCACGACACTCGCGAGTGTCGCCTTATCGATCGAGGAAACAGGACCCTCCAGAGCTGCCTGGATCGCACTCTCGAGCCCTGCCGGGAGGACGTCATCACGAACGCGGACGTTGGAGAGAACAAGCCTCAGGTGAGCTGCGTACTGGTCGGCGAGGAGAGCGGAGAGGAGGATCGCCTGGTATTGTTCGGCGGTCATGCTTGGCATCCGCACCGCGAGCGCATCGGTTTCGTCAACGATATCCGTGGTCGACTCTGCGTGCAGCGCACCCAGTGGGACGCTGGCGGGTTGGCTTTCGTTCTCGTCGCCCTCCTCACCCTTTCGTTGCCCCGACTTGCTTGTGGCCCACTTCCACAGTTTGGAAACGCCGAGCACAGCAGTGTCGACCGCAACGTCGACACCGCGCTCGATATGTGGCCGGAGCGCGTCCATGATCGCATCGCCGAGCTGGTAACGAAGCTCCTGTGCTGCGGTTGGGCGGGGCGGCACGGCAGGGGCGTGCGATCGAACAATTTCGTCGATATCTGCTGGACGTGATTCGGTCGGTCCCAGGAGGTTTTCAGTGTCGTCCTCGCGGAGGAGGTCTCGGTCATAGCCGGGGGTCTCCCTGGAGCCAGGGCGGTGTGTCCCCTCGCGGCGTCGCACCCAGCGCAGCTCTTCATCGTGGCTCATGCGATCGCCGTCCTCATGGCCGAAGTGTAGCCGCGTTCGTTCGCCGCCCGCCGATCGCAGGACACCGCACTGCTCCCTTGGGTTGTGAAGAGCCTCTTGCTGATGGGGGGAGGTCGGTCGTGGCCGGTTCTGTCAGGGAAGGGCGGCCGCCGGGGCCTCGGGCGTGCCCCGACGGCGGCTTGGCCTTCCTAGCGGTGTGATTCGTGTTCGGAGATGACCCGGTCTGCTTCGTCGGCGGCCGCGAGGAGATTCTGCGCCAGAAGACGGGCCTCGTGGGAGGTGCAGCCGAGGGATGGGAAGAATCCGCCGTCGTCCTCCGGTGCGAGCTGGAGGCTTATCCATGGCTCTCCGTCGGCTGTGTCCGGCTCGACGATGGTCTCTTCGTACTTGTAGGGCGGCGGAACCAGCGGGTAGACCGGCTGGCCGTTGACGGTGAGGTGCACGGTCGGGGCTGTCCCGGATTCTGGAGGCGCTGGGGCGTCGGCGGCAACGTGGAGCGCGCCGTCTGCGACCCAGACATTCAGTGCCGCACGGTCGTAGCCGATGTGGTGGGTGACGTTCGTCCAGCCTTCGACCCGGCTGTACTCGCCGTCCTGGTCTGGAATTGTGGCCTTGGTGGGGTGTTCCATGGGGTGCTCCCTCTCTCGATCTGACACCTTCAATCTATCGATGGGGTCCGACAGAATATGCGGCCCCCGGGGGTCCTGGGGGCCTTTTGGTCAGGCATAGTGGTGGGACCAGCGGCCTTGCCGTTCGGCTTGGTCTGCACAGTCTCCGCAGAGCCCGTCGTAGCCCTCTCCGGCGCTGTCTTCGAGGTCGTCGCCGCACTCCGAGCAGGGGTCGAAGCCGAGGGCGTCCGCGTCGTGCCCGAGGGCTAGGGCGAGCGAGCGCCACGCGCGGAGTTCCTCGCGGCTCTGGTCACCCACGCGGGGCAGGCCCAGCTTGCGGGCGTCGAGGGCGAAGCCTTCGAGGAAGTCGCCTCCGTTCCATTCGGTCTTCGACCCGAGGAACGCGAAGTTCTCCAGCAGGATCGCGGCTGCGGCCTCGGGGGCTGCGATGAAGCGGGTGAGGATGTCCCGGGCGAGCGGGTCGGCGGCCTCGTCGCGCATCGTGCGCAGCCTGCGCCCGTGGTCGGGCACGATGGTGGCCGGGTGCTGCCTGCGTACCCGGCCGATGACGTCCCAGAGATTGTCGCTGCCCGAGCCGTCGTGCCCGTTGCCGGGGTCCTTCTCGATGTAGTCGACCAGCTCGCTGTGCCAGCTCTCGGCGGCAGCGAGCAGCTGTTCGAGGTCGTCCCGCGCGATAGTTGCCTGGACCCCTGATGGATTCTCGGTGAGTTTCATTTTCGGGTTTCCTCCCCTTTTCTCGATCTGACACTCTGAGGATACCGGGAGGGTCCGACATAATAAGCCCCGGAGAATGCCTCCGGGGCCGGGTGTCAGTTCTGCATGGCTTTGTGGGCCTGCAGGTTTACTTTTCGTGAAACGATCAGGGGTGCTTCCTCCGCCGTGCTTTCGAATATTCCCGCGAGTGCGTCGCCGGTTTCGCGGTCGATGTTGTTGACGTGGATGATGTCGTTGCCGTCGATCATCACGGCGAATCCGGTTCGGCTAAACCATTCGATGCTTGCTTCCATTGGCCTCTCCTTTCCTTCTGTGATGGGTGATTCAGGTCCCTGCCCGGGATATTGCCGGGGCAGGGACTGTCTTCAGTCTTTCTGCGCGTATTCTTCGACGATTCCGCTGAGGCCGTGTTCTCTGGCCGCGGCTCTGATGAAGGTCATTCGTCCGAAGAGGCGGATGTGTTCCTGCACTCGGAGGCCGAGGAGGTGGTCGAGTGGCCCGGAGATTCCTGGTCGGGTGTTCCTAGGAGGCATTCGAGTGCGTCGGTTGAGTGGTTCTCGTAGACTCCCTCGCCTCGGGTTGGGCAGATGGCATGGATCGCGTCGGCGACGTCGGCGTGGATGACGAGGAACGCCTTCACGGTCTGGCTGCGGCCGTCGTACTTCATTCCGCTACCTCCCGGACGTGGGCGTCGGCGGCGGGCCAGTAGTCATCGGCTGGGGGGACCGCGGTGGTCTCGCCTTCCGGGAGCTCGACGACGGATTCCATGAAGGCTGCGCAGAGCGCCCATTCGCGGCTGCGGTGTGCGTCCACCGCGCAGTGGTCGAAGCCGGACGACAGGTAAGGGGCAATCCTGCTGTCGTCTACTTCGATCAGTGCCGTGTGGGTCACCCGCTCTTCCCGCGAGATCTTGTATTTCCTGATGGCCATGGGGTCTTCCTCCCTCTCGATCTGACACTTTGAGGATATCGGGAGGGTCTGACAAAATAAGCGCCCGCCCGGGACGATTCCGGGGCGGGCGGGATGTGAATATCAGCCGTTTTGCTCTGGATCTTCTTCGTCGCCTTCGGAGACGTGCCATTCTGCTTCGATGTCCTCGTTCGGCCATGGGACTTCGGTGACGACGTACCCGATGACGTTGACGAAATGGTAGCCGAGGATGGCGTAGAGGCTTCCGTCCCCGGGCTCGACTATGGCCCATATCTGATCGACTGGAAAGCCTTCCATGTCGCGGCCGAAGCGGACGAGGTCGCCGCACTCGGTGGGAATGGGCCGATAGGAGCTGTCGAATTCGTCTTCGGGGATGAGCTGCGCTTCCAACTTGGTTCCTCCATTTTCTCGATCTGACACTCTGAGGATATCGGGAGGGTCCGACAGAATAGCGCCCTAATTCAGCTTCCCGGGATTTGTCGGCGCACGCAGTCGAGGCCCCCCACAGGCTCACAGCACGGATCCCGGAGGCGCCCCGCTTGAAAAAACCATCTAAGTCAGATATATTATAAATGTCAGATCGAGATGCACGGAGGACACGATGACCACGATTGACGAGCACATTGGCTCTACGGAGCCGCTGGAAGCCCTCGACACCGAGGAGTTCCGCGGCTTTGTCAGCATCAGCCCCCTTGCCCCAGCCGAGGAGCGGGAAGCGCTCTACCTCGCCAAGGCGCGCGAGAACGAAGGCGCGGCCGCAGCGCTCCTCAACGAGGCAGATGCCCGACTGCGCGCCGCCCGGGCGGCCTCGGCCGCACAGATGGCCGAAGGCCTCGCCGCAGTACTCGCGGTCTGCCATGGCCTCCACGACGGAGCGAAGATCCGTCGGGCCGCTGCAGAGCGGTGCCGGGCCGCCTCGCGCTTCCACGCCGCCTGCCAAGTCCTGAGCAAAGCCCGGCCGGGCTGCCCGTGACGATCCCGGGCCGTCCGGCCGCCAAACCGACACGACGGAAGGACAAGCCATGGGCAAGCAGCCCGCACTCACCCCGTACGACCGCGGTGACCGACTGGAGCCGCACCCTTGGGTACGCGGCCCCATCGCGCACCCCACCACGGGCCTTCCCCGCGTGGTGAACTCCGACGACTACGGGCGGGTCGACTTCGACGACGACGAGGGAGCTACCGTGCTCACGGCCTACGTCGAGCGCAGCGGAGACGGCTACACACTGCACCTCGAGAACGTCGGCGCACCCCTGACAGTCAACGCGCCCGCGGCGGTCCTCCACACACGGTGACCGAGCGGTGACGGGGCGAAGCCAAAGCGCCCCTGCCGGTCGCGATTGGTGAAGAAGGGGATCGGGAGGCCCGCATTTCGCTGGCCTCCCGATTTCTCATTCTCCCGCTGGGGAGGCTGGATGAGATGCCTTGAATCCGTTCTCCCGGTCCCATCCCCAGGCGGCGTCGTCCATGCCACGCCACCGCGGCGGGTGGTCGGGGAAGACGGTGGCCTCGTCCTCGGGCCAGTCCATCGCCCCGAGCTGTCGCTCGGCCCACTGCTCGATGGTCCGGCTGACGTAGAAGGCCTTGCTGCTGGTCCACTCGGGGTGTTCGCAGGTCTGGTAGTCGTAGCAGTGCACGGCCTTGAGGATCTGGACCAGATGCGCGCCCACGAGCGGGGCGCCGCCTTCGACGTCGGCCACTGGCGTCCAGCTGTAGGCGGGGGTCGGTGTTGATTCGCTGTAGCGGTGGTTCACGCTTCGGTGGTTCTCCTCCCAGAGGTCCGTGCCGAGGGCGTCTCCTGCTGCGGCGACGTCGACGTACCGGGGGTTGAATTCGGCGATGCGGAGTGCCACGGTGACCATGAGGTCGATATGGTCTTGGCTCACAATCCATGCGCTCATTCTGTTTCCTCCATTTCTCGATCTGACACTCTGAGAATATCGGGAGGGTCCGACAGAATAAGGCCCGCCCGGGAATTCCCGGGCGGGCGATATTGATTGTCCTGGCGGTGTCAGATTTCGTCTTCCCACGCCTGTTTTCCGTAGGCGGCGCCGAGCCCTGCGAGGTAGTGCTCTGCCGGGTCGATCATCTCCTCCCACGTCGACGGGTAGCCGAGGCGCTCTGCAAGCGTCCCGAGGGCTGCCGCGAGGCCGGGGTCGTACCGGTCGATGGGCAGGGGCTGGCCCTTCGCCCGTCGAGCTTCGCCGTCGGCGAGCCCGATGAGGGCGGCGCGGGCTGCGAAGTAGTCGTCGATGAGCAGGCGCTTCCCGTCGGCTCCGAGGACCTCGAGGCCGACATCGAGGGCAGCGGCGGCCCGGAGCGCGTCGGCGAGCTCGCCGGTCTCGAGCGAGGCCGCGATCCGCGCTATCAGGGACTCTCCGGCGGGTGACATGAGCGGGTTTGGGATTCCGAGCGCTGCGGTGAGCTGTGCTGCCAGTTCCCCGGGGGACTGCGCATGGATGTGTTCATGGCTTGGGTCGACGGCGTTGTAGACGTTGGCCTCGAAGCTTGCGGTCTCTGCGAGGAGCTCGTCGATGATGGCGCGGTACTCGCCGCGGACGCGCCGGGCCTGCTGGTTCGGTGCCATGGGGTGCCCTTCCTTTCGGTCTGAGGGGCCTCGCCGGGCGCTTTCGCCCGGCGAGGCCGAGGGGGTCAGTGGCGGGGGTACGCCGTTCGGGGCTCACGAGCCCATCCGGACATGCCTTGGGCCTTGTTGAGCTGGCGGCTGAAGAACGTGACCGTGCTCTCCCGTGGGTCGGCGTCCGAGGCCATCTCCTCGAGCCGGCGGCAGTTGCGGCCGGCTCCTGCCAGCCACGCGAGGTGTGCCTTCACGGCGAGCGGACCGGCCGCGAGAGGTGTGCCTTCGGCTGCGCAGGCGAGGATGTCGAGCGCGGCATTGGCGGCCTTGGCGCGCCCCCAGTCCGGGGTGACGGAGGGATCGCCGCAGAAGTACGGAGCGAGCGAGGAGATCGGGATCCCCGCGGCCACACTGCGGGCGGTGATGCACATCGGAGCGTCCGGGTCGGCGAGGGCCGCGAGCAGCACGACGACGTCGTCCGCGAGGTCCAGGGTTCCCGTGGCGCGCATCTCGTCGACCGCCTCATCCCATAGGTCCAGCGTGGACGTGAAGTCCGACTGCCGGATCACGGCCTTCGCGAGGGGGACCTCCGCCTCGAGCTTCGCCCGGATCTCTTGGGGGGAGAGCCCGTCGAAGGCTGTGACCCGTACGGAGGCGGGCGCGAAGGGCCGGGGATCCATGTACCCGTGGTTGGCCATCAGGTCCAGATAGCAGCCCGCACCCGAGAGGTGGGGAACGCGAAGTCGCCGTTCGCCTGCGGGTATGGGGCAGTCGTGCCGGGACCGACGAGGTACCCGATCACGTCCGCCTTCCCCTGTGCGAGCTCCAGCACAGCATCGGCGACCCACGAGAACGGCAGGAGCTCTCCGCCTGCTCCAGCGGCGCTCGAATGGACGGCGAGGTAGATGGTGTTGGCCTCGAGGACGCCTCCCCCGCTGCCGTGGTCCGAGAGGACCCAGCGCAGCCCGCGGGCGATCTTCGGGTCAGGCCGCGCAGGGTCGGTGCCCTGGAGCGGAATGACGCCTGAGAAGGCCAGGGCCTGCCCCTCGAATCCGTGGATCGTGAACGAGTCTCCTTCGGAGGCCTCGGGGAATTCATAGAGGCCGAAAGCGATGACTTCGGCGTGGTCGGAACCGTCAAGAGCAATCATGTGGGTTTCCCTCCCTAACTCGATCTGACACTTTGAAGATATCGAGAGGGACCGACAAAATAAGCGCCCATCCCGGCCTCAGACGGGGCACGCGAGGCTCAGGGAGAGAAGAATTCCTGCCTCGCCCGCCAACAGGGCGAAATGTACGAAGGCTCCAAATGCTTCCCGCCACGCGCAATTTCGTTGTACGCGCAATCGCTGCCGGCTCCCTCGCACTTAGGGCCTGCACGGCGCGACCATCGCGAGTCAGGTCCCCGCCGTACCGTCAGGAAAAACCGCGTAAGGGACAGGCAGCAGGGGCCTCCCGCCTGATGGCGGAAAGCCCCTGTTGGGGAGCGGGGCGCTCTAGGCGTTCCACGCTCCGATAACAGCCTCGGGGCTGTAGTCGTCCCTGCGGACGGGCATGATGAGCCCTCGCGCCCAGTCCTCGAGTGCCCAGTAGACGGCCTTGCGGGGGTCCCCCTGGGCGAGGATGCCCACCGGAACCTTCCCGTAGGAGCGGGTGGGGTCGCCCTTGCCGCGGTGGTCCTTGACCTTGCCGACGCGGGCCAGCAGACCCGGGTCGACCGAGATCAGCGGCACGGTGGACAGCTCGACCGGCCCCGCGATGTTCGCGGCCGCTGAGTCGACGAGCGATCCGATCTTGGGGAAGGCCTCGGCATCGTGGAGCGAGACCGTCCCAGTGCTCTCCGCGGTCTGGTAGAGCAGCGTGGCTCCCTCGACCGCGAGCGTGACGGTGTCGTCGATCCGGGCCGCGGCCTTCAGCACCGGAGTCAGCGACTTCAGGGCCGCCGTCGGCACCACGGCACGGAACGCCTCGCCCGTTCCGTCCTCCTCGAGCTCGGCCTTGACGTAGGCGAGCGCGTACCGGTCGGTTGCCCCTCCAACGAGGTACTTTCCGGACACGGTGAGCTGTACGCAGCACAGCACCGGGAGGGTGCTGTCGGTGCTGGCGAACAGGGCCGCGTTGACGAGGACGTTCAGGAGCCGGCCGGCCCGAATCTTCACGGAGCCGTTCGTCTCCGGAGCGCTCTGGGCAACAGCCTCAGCGGTAGTCGTAGTCATGGTGAGGGTCCTTCCTCTCAATTGGTGGATGGGTTGTCTGCCAGAGGGACCGCAACATAGTGGGCTCCCCGGACCGCCCGGGCAACATCCCTCGCTCCTCGGAAGCGAGTCCCGTTGGGATCGCTTGGGCCCCGGTACAGCACCCCGCCCGTGATGCGCCCACTGCGGGCGCCCACATAGACGGAGCCGAAACATCCGCCCCGGCCCGGCTGGTTCAGGAGGAAGACCAGGCGTCCTCCGCGCTTCCGCACATCGACACGGAAGCCCCGCTCCCGCGCATCGCACAGCACACGCTTGGTGAAGCCGTTCAGCAGGGGAGCGGACAGGGCGGGGGACGTGATCATCGGAATTCCTCCCTAACTCGATCTGACATTTAGAAGATATCGAGAGGGACCGACAAAATAAGCTTCCTTCCGAACAATTTGAGTACATCACAGAAAAGTAACGAATCCAGTATCCAAGGCGCCCGCATGGGTGGCCGGCCCCGTGGGGGAGGGTAGGCGCCAGCGTAAGGAAGAACCCGAAAGGGACACCGAGAGAACGCAAGATCCTGACACCTTGGGCTCGGACTTTCGGAAGGCCTTGTATCCCCGAAAACCCGCATGAAAAAGCTACAGAAGGGGGAGCCGGAACCCAAAGCAGCCCACCCAGCACGGCCCGGCCAACGCAGTGCGCAGCACTGCGCCAGGAAGCCCTGCCGGACCGGCTTGCCGGGCCGCCGGGGTGGAATGCGCGCAGCGCATTCCCCTACCCCGCAGG
>NZ_JAYGGQ010000016.1:0-137936 GCF_034931225.1 Sinomonas terricola | reverse complement strand
CGGCATCGCGGACCCGTACGCAGGCTAGGAATCCGCTGGCGGGCCACAGCGGACGGAGAAACAGCACGGCATCGCGGACCCGTACGCGGGTTGAGAGCAGCCAGCACTCATGGTCTGGTCGCGCCGTCACTTCTGCAGGGTGTGAGATCTGGCCACGCGTCGTGTGAGATCTGGCCACGCGTCGTGTGAGATCTGGCCACGCGTCCCAGACGGGTGGCCAGATCTCGCCAGATGCGTGGCCACTTCCAAGTCAGGAATTTGCGGGGGTGACGGCGCATCGGGAACGCGGACGGTCAGCGGCGGGCGCGTGCCGTCAGGGCGCGCCACAGCCTCCTGACCTCCGCCGCGAACCTTCGGAGGGTGCGCGTCGCATGCCGCGAAGCGCGCCCCATCGCGTTGCGCGGGCGCGCGAAGGCCGACGGCGGGAGGGCCGCGATGCGCGCGCGGGCCACGGGCGAGCTCGTCGCGCGGCTCGCGCGAGAGAGGGTCGAGATCGCGGCGCGCGTGGCGTCGTCGTCCGCGAGATAGCCCGGACGGCCGTACTCGTGGCGCTCGTATTCGCGAGTGAGGGTTGCGAGCGCTTCGCGGACGGGGGCGCCGTCGTCCGCCTCCCACGCCGCGAGCCGCCCCGCATAGGTGCGTGGCGTGTCGGACGGGCTCGCGGGAATCCCGTGGTCGAGCCCGATCGCCTCGAGCTCCTCCCAGGCCCCGTCGACGCCGCGCGAGAGGCGACGCCGCCGCTGGGCTGCGCGCACCGCGGCGGGAAGGACAAGGAGCGCGACGAGGACGAGGGCCCCGGCCGCCGCCGCGACGGCGGGCTCCCACGGAGACTCGGCCGGGCCTGCCGCGACCTGGGTCGGGGTGGCGCTCGGGCTGCTCGTGGGCGTGGGGCCGGAGCTCGGCCGGAGGCCCTCGTTGAGGTTGTCGAGATTGGTGCTCCCGCCCGAGGGGGAGTCCGTCTGCGCGTACGAGGGCAGGACGCCGCGCGACGGCGTGGGCTCGAAGGGAATCCAGCCGAGGCCCTCGAAGTACAGCTCGGGCCAGGCGTGGGCGTCGCGCGCGTCGACCTCGAATTCGGGGAGCACCCCGACGCCCGAGACGGCGACCGATCCGCCCGTCGGATGCCCCGGGGCGAAGCCCACGGCGATCCTGCTCGGGATCCCGACGAGACGCGCCATGACGGCCATCGCGGCCGAGAAATGGATGCAGTACCCGGACTTCTTCTCGAGGAACTTCTCGAGGACGTCCATGCCGGTTCCGTCGTAGCCCTCGTTGACGGGAGCCTGTTCCGAATAGGTGAACGTGCGGAGGTAGCCCTGGATCGCGAGGGCCTTCGCGTACTGGGACGCGGCCCCCTTCGTGACCGTCTCCGCCGTCGTCCGCACTTGGGCGGGGACGTCGTTCGGGACGATCCCGTTCTCGCGCCCGATGCCGCGCGCCGACGAGCGCGCCTTGTCGAGCTGATCCGGCGTGACGTCCGGCGTGACGGACCGGACGATGTAGTTCTGGTCGAGGCTCGCCCCCGGCTGCCCCTTGACGCTCAGGTTGAGCGGATCCCAGCCGAAGCTCCCGCGCACCCCCGTGATCGAGGCCGGGGCATACGGCGTGGGGAGGTACGGGCTCGTGAAGTTGCCGGTCGAGATGACGGTGGTCGTCGTGATGAGCGGGGCGGTCTGGGCCGTCCCGGGCGTGATCGCGCCGAGGTTGCCCTGGCGGGTGTCGTCGCGGTTGTCGGGGCCCCACGTCGTGCCGTCGAACGAATCGACCGTCACGGTCTGGAGGTAGAGCGGCCTCGTCGAGTCCGTCGCGTACCGCACGATGCCGACGCCCTGCGCGCTGCGCAGGTCGCTCCCGAGGCTGATGAACGGGTTGAGCCCCACGTTCTGGCCGAAGTACTTGAGCCGCGAGCCTTCGGGGAAGGCGCCCCGCTCGAAGCCCGGGATGAGCGCGGGGAGCACGAGCGCGCCCGTGACGATCGCCGCGACGATCCCGACGACGCCGAGCGGCGAGACCGTAGCCCCGGCGCGGCGGGCGCGGAACCCTGCAGGCGCGGCACCGTGGGGCTCGGCGCTTCCCTGAGGGGGCATCCGATCCGCGGCCGCGTCCGCCCGCGCGATCGCGAGGGCCGCGAGGTAGGCCGCCGCGGCGGTCGCGAAGCCCCACGCGCCGGGGCCGGACGGCTTGAGGAGCGCCGGGACGGCGAGGACCGAGAGCGGCGCGATGCCCGCGACGACGGGCAGGCGGCACGCGACGGCGATGGCCTCGCCGATGAGCGCCGTGAGCCCGAGGGAGCCCGTGAGGAGGGCGACGACGCCGACGTTCGGCCCCGCGGGCACGGCCTCGTAGGCGACCGTGTTCCACGCCTCGTCGAGCGCCTCGCGGGCGGCCTCGAGCGTGTGCGCCGTCGGGACGACGCCGAGCAGCGCGGTGTCGCGCAGGAACATGAAGGTGAGCGATAGCGCCCACACGACGAGGCCGATGGCGGACGGCACGGCGACGGGAAGGCGCACGAGGCGCCCCACGGCGGTCGCGCCCGCCGTCGCGAACACGACCACGACGATCGGGTAGAGCCACGCCCAGCCGCGCAGCACGCCGTCGTACGAGAGAGAGCCGCCGACAATAGACGCCGCGAGGCACATCCCCACGGCCGCGGGCTTCCACGCAAGCTGGCGGGGATCCCAGCGCGGGCGCCAGCGGGCCGGGACGGGGCGCGCCGCAGGGCGCGGCGGCGCGGCTACCACGGCGCCACCTCCTGCGTGAGCGCGAGCCACGCCGCGTCGACGCGCGTGTGCGCTGTCGCCTCGACCGCGAGCCACCCGGCCGCGCGCAGGGTCTGGACGGCGGCGTGCGAGGCCCCGGGCCGATCGGAGACGACGAGTGCGAGGGCCCGTTCCATCGATTCTGCGGCCGGCGCGAGGACTCGGGCGTCCTGGGCGCTCGTGCGGCCGAGGATCGCGACGAGCGGCCCGCGCTGGCGGTGGGCCTCGATGCGGTCGAGGAGGAGGTCCCCGAAGCCCTCGCCCGTGCGGGCGCCATGGCCAGGCGTGTGGACGGGCGTGCGTCCGGGCACGTGCGGACCGGGCGCCGGCGCCTCGCCCGCGCGGGGGAGGATCGCCGCGAGCCCCTCGGCTACGGCCGCGAGGCCCGTGCGGCCCGTGTAGTCGGGCGCGTCCGGCTCGGGCGACGACGGCGAGTGGGAGAGCGCCAGGCTTCCGTCCGCGTCGAGGAGCCGCAGCGTGTAGTCGAGGTCCGCGAGATGCGCGGCGACCGACATCGCGGCCGTCACGGCCCACTCGAATTCGGGCGGCCCCGGCGCCCATTCGCCTGGGGGAGCGGGGCGCCCCGTCGCGACGGGGAAGGCATCGCGGCGCAGGTCGAGGATGATCGTGGCCTCGGGGGACGTCGCGGACTCCTCCTGGCGCACCATGAGCTGGCCGTGCCGCGCCGTCGCGGCCCAGTGCACGCGCCGCATGGGGTCGCCGTGCCGGTACTCGCGCGTCATGACATCGTCCTCGGACGGATTCGCCTGCATGCGCGTCGCGATGCTCCCCTCGATGCCGCGCAGCCCCGAGAGGACCGACGACGCGAGCGGGACCGGGGCCGGCGTGACGGTGAGGCGGGTCCCCGCGTCGATCCGGGTGCGCTGTTCGGCGAGGCCGAAGACGTCGGTCGCACGCGCTTCGACCGGGCCGAGCACGTAGAGGCCGCGGTGCGGGCACGAGAGCTCGTAGCGGTAGCGGCTCGCGCCATCGCCCCCCACATGGCGCCCGGGATACGCGAAGTCCGGGCCCGAGCCGAGCGACGCGGGAAGGTGCTCGGCCATCGTGAGCCGACCCACGAGGACTCCCGCGTGCCGCACGGCGAGGCGCACCTCGGCGTCGCGCCCGGCCTCGACGACGGGAGGGTCGCTCGCGCGGTCCACCATGAGGCCCGGGCGGAAGAGCCGGTTCGAGATCCACGCCGCCGTCGGGACGAGGAGGAGGAACACGGCGAGGTGCAGGAGGTCCCGGCGCCCCATGAGCTGGGCCGCGAGGAGCACGACGCCGGCCGCGCCGACGAATCCCCAGCCGGCGGCGGTCAGCGAGCCCTGCCACGACCCCTGCCATGGCCTCTGCCAAGGCGTGTTGCGCCACCGCGAGGAGGGGAGCGCCACGGGACTCAGTCCTGCCGGCGGAGGCGGGCCGCGCCGTCGGACGGGATCGGCACGGCGGCGACGATCGCGTCGAGGACGCCGCCCGCGGTGAGCCCCGCCCCCGCGGCCCGGCGGTCGAGGATGAGCCGATGGGTCAGCACGGTCGAGGCCATCGCGGCGACATCGTCGGGAAGCACGAAGTCCCGGCCGTCGAGCGCCGCGCGGGCCTTCGAGGCCCGGAGGAGCTGGAGCACGGCGCGCGGGCTCGCTCCGAGCCGCAGCCGCTCGCTCGAGCGGGTCGCGCGTCCGAGCGCGACTGTGAATTCCTTGACCGGGTCGGAGACGTAGACCGACTTGACGGTCTCGATCATGCCGAGCACGTCGGCGGCCTCGGCAGCGGGCTCCACGGAGAGGAGCGGCGATTCGGACTGATGGCTCTCGAGCATGAGCGCCTCGGCGGCCTCGTCCGGGTAGCCCATCGAGATGCGCGCCATGAACCGGTCGCGCTGCGCCTCGGGCAGCGGGTACGTGCCCTCCATCTCGATCGGGTTCTGCGTCGCGATGACCATGAACGGCTCACTCAGGCCGTACGACGTGCCGTCCACCGTGACCTGATGCTCCTCCATGCATTCGAGGAGGGCGGACTGGGTCTTGGCGGACGCGCGGTTGATCTCGTCCCCGATCACGATGTTCGCGAAGACCGCCCCAGGCCGGAACTCGAACTGCCGGGTGGCCTGGTTGTAGATCGAGACGCCCGTGACGTCGCTCGGGAGCAGGTCCGGCGTGAACTGGATGCGGCTCACCGAGCAGTCGATCGTGCGCGCGAGCGTCTTCGCGAGCATGGTCTTCCCGACCCCTGGCACGTCCTCGACGAGGAGGTGGCCCTGGGCGAGGAGGACCGTAAGGGCGGTGCGGGACGCATCGGCCTTGCCGTCGATCACCCGGTCGACGGCGGCCAGGATCCGCTCGCACGTTGCCCTGAATCGCGTGGGCGGCATGGGCTCGGGCGGGGGCCCGGCTCGCAGCGGTGTGAGCGAGGTCCCCCCAATGCGGTGCACGTCCATGCGTCCCCTCCGGCCGTGTGGTGCCGGAAACCCGAGGAGATTTCCGTCACACCTGTGTGCTGTCCACGTTACCCGCAACCGGGAGACTTGGACGGGCCGATTCTGTGACCTTCCTGTGACCCGCTGCGGGAGCCATAGAGTGGGACGCATGTGTGCTTCGCTTCCGCCCGCCGCGTACCGATGGATCGAGGACGACGACTCCCTCGCCGGGGCCGACGGACCCCGCGGCGTGGCCGGCGAGGTGCGTGCGGCGCACGACGAGAGCGGGCGCAAGCGACGGCTCGAGTATCCGCCCGCCCCCGAGCCGCTCCCGGTTCCCGTGGCGGACAACCACACGCACCTCAACTTCCGGGACGGCCTCGTCGAGGTCGGCGTCCGCGAGGCCATGGATGCCGCCGAGGCTGTGGGGGTGCATCGCGCCGTCCAGGTCGGGTGCGACCTGCCGTCGTCGCGCTTCACGGTCGAGGCGGTCGACGCCGACAGCCGCCTGCTCGGCGCCGTCGCCCTCCACCCCAACGATGCACCGCGCTACGCGGCGCGCGGCGAGTTCGAGTCGGCGCTTGCCGAGATCGAGCGGCTCGCGGCGCATCCGCGCGTCCGCGCGATCGGGGAGACGGGGCTCGACTACTACCGCACCCACGGCGAGGCCCTCGAGGTCCAGCGCGAGTCCTTCCGCCGCCACATCGACATCGCGAAGCGCCTGGACCTCACCCTCCAGATCCACGACCGCGAGGCGCACGACGACGTCGTGCGGCTCCTCGGGGAGGAGGGGGCACCCGAGCGGGTCGTCTTCCACTGCTTCTCGGGCGGCGAGGATCTCGCGCGGACGTGCAACGAGAACGGCTGGTTCCTCTCCTTCGCGGGGACGCTCACGTTCAAGAATGCCGACAACCTGCGCAGCGGGCTCGCGATCGCGGACCCCGCCCGGATCCTCGTCGAGACCGACTCGCCGTTCCTCACGCCGCACCCGTTCCGGGGCCGGCCGAACGCGAGCTACATGGTCCCGTACACCGTCCGGGCCATGGCCGACGTGCTCGGCGCGGACCTCGCCGAGCTGTGCTCGCGCATCGGCGAGAACACCGTCGCGGCGTACGGGAGCTGGGACTGAGCGGCGTCGTTCGGAGCGTTCCAAACGGCCCCGGGGAGTCCCGTGCTGTGATGGAAACGTAATTTTTTCTTGTGTTTTGATAACGCTTCGATTACAGTCGATACCTATAGCCGGGGTCGGGGAAGGCCCACGGACGAGACAAGGCCCTGAGTGCTGCGACGCCGAAGGGTCGGGCCCACCCGTGTGCCCCGTCCGATCCCACCCGTGCCCGGTCCTCCGAGGTTAGGGCACACGTGAGCAGATACTCCGCCGAAAGCGCCACGGTGAAGCCGTTCAGGATCGCCGGTCAGGTCGCCGTTGTGGGCGCGCTCGTGCTGGGCACGACCGCCTTCGTCGCGAATGCCAAGACTGTCACGCTCAGCGTCGACGGAAAGACCAGCACCATCTCGACCTTCGCCGCCACCGTCGACCAAGTGGTCCGGGGCGCCAACGTGGAGGTTCACGCGGCGGACTCCGTCCAGCCCGCGCTCGCCGACGCCGTCGTGAGCGGCGCCGTCATCACGGTCAACCGCACCAAGGAAGTCACGGTCAAGCTTGACGGCGCCCAGCGCACCGTCGAGACGACCGTCCCGACCGTCGATGCCCTCGTCCACGAGCTCGGCGTCGCCTCCAACAGTGTCGTCTCCCTCGCGGGGTCGACGTCCCTCGAGCCCGCGGGCAGCGTCGTGAACATCTCGACGCCCAAGGACGTCACGATCCTCGTGGACGGCCAGTCCGTGACCCGCACCACCGCGGCCGCGACCGTGGCCGACCTCGTCAACGAGCTGGGCCTCACTCTCACCGACAACGACCACGTCTCGCTCCCGGGCAACGCGCCCGTCGTCGCCGACATGGTGTTCAAGGTGACGCGCGTCGACACGGGCAAGGCGGACACCGTCACGGAGCCCCTCCCGTTCAGCACGGAGAAGACCGACGCCCCCGACCTCCCGGTCGGCCAGACGAAGGTCGTCCAGCAGGGCGTGGCCGGGACGATCGTCAAGACCTACCAGGTCGTGACGGTCGACGGGCACGAAGCCGGCCGCACGCTCACGTCCCAGAACGTCACGGTCCAGCCCGTCTCCCAGAAGATCCTCGTCGGCACGAAGCAGCCGGACCCGGGCGCCAACACCGGCGCGGCGGCCCCGCCCGTCATGAACGAGGCCATGTGGGACAAGATTGCCCAGTGCGAGTCCGGTGGCAACTGGTCCATCAACACGGGCAACGGCTACTACGGCGGCCTCCAGTTCAACATCTCGTCGTGGCTCGCGAACGGCGGCGGGGCCTATGCGCCCAACGCGTCCCTCGCGACCAAGGAGCAGCAGATCGCCGTCGCGAACACGTACTACGCGAAGGCCGGCCTCTCGCCGTGGGGCTGCGCGTGGGCGGCGTCCCGCTGACCGCTCCCTAGCGCTGACCTGTCCGCAGGAGCGCCCTTTGCGTGCGCCGCCATGCGTTGGTCGAGATCTGGCCACGCGTTGGTCGAGATCTGGCCACGCGTTCCGGACGCGTGGCCACCTCTCACCGGACGCGTGGCCACCTCTCACCGGACGCGTGGCCAGATCTCGACCAGACCCTGCCGACGTGATGGCGCACCCATTGGTGCCGCGGCCGATCGGTGGGCGCCTCCCCAGATACGATTCTCTGGTGACTGAACCCGCCCACCTCCTCGGAGCCGCCGACATCCGGGCCCTCGCCGAGGAGCTCCGCGTCCGCCCGACGAAGACGCTCGGCCAGAACTTCGTCATCGACGGGAACACGATCCGCCGCATCGTTGCCGCCGCGAAGCTGGACCCCGAGGAGACCGTGCTCGAGGTCGGTCCCGGCCTCGGCTCGCTCACGCTCGGCCTCCTCGACGCCGCGGAGCGAGTGGTCGCGGTCGAGATCGATCCCACGCTGGCCCGCAGGCTCCCGGAGACGGTCGCGCAGTGGCGGCCCGGCGCCGTCGCCCGTTTCGACCTCGTGCTCGCCGACGCCCTCAAGGTGACGGAACTCCCTCGTGAGCCCAGCGCCGTCGTCGCGAACCTCCCGTATAACGTCGCGGTGCCCGTCGTGCTGCACCTGCTTGAGCACTTCCCGAGCCTGCGCCATGGCCTCGTCATGGTTCAGGACGAGGTCGCGGACCGCCTCGCTGCCGAGCCCGGCTCCAAGATCTACGGCGTGCCGAGCGTCAAGGCCGCGTGGTACGGGACGATGCGCAAGGCCGGCGTCATCGGAACCAACGTCTTCTGGCCCGCGCCGCGCATCCATTCGGGGCTCGTCGCGTTCGAGCGCCGCGAACCGCCGCGGACGACGGCGACCCGCGCCGAGGTCTTCGCGGTCATCGACGCCGCGTTCGCCCAGCGCCGCAAGACGCTCCGGGCCGCGCTCTCGGCGTGGGCTGGGGGCGGGCCGGCCGCCGAGCGCGTCCTCGTCGCGGCCGGCGTCGACCCGAGCGCGCGCGGCGAGACGCTCGGCATCGAGTCTTTCGTGCGCATCGCCGAGCAGCGCCACACGGCTCACGCTGAAGCATCCGCCGACGGCGGGACCCTGGGATAGCGTGGGGCACATGCGTTCAGGAAGCGGAGGCGGCCGTCGATCGGTCCGCGCCAAGGCGCCCGGCAAGGTCAACGTCTCGCTCCGCGTCGGGCCGCCGCGCCCGGACGGCTACCACAGCGTCGCGAGTGTGTACCTCGCGGTTTCGCTGTTCGAGGAAGTGCGGGCGACGGCGACCGAGGCGCCCGGCATCACGGTGAGCCTGAGCCCCGAGAGCACGCTCGAGATCGATGAGCTCGAGATCCCGCTCGACGAGCGCAACCTGGCCGTGCGGGCCGCGGCGCTCATGGCCGAGGTATCCGAGCGGCCCACGGGCGTGCACCTCGAGATCACGAAGCGCGTCCCCGTGGCAGGGGGCATGGGCGGCGGCTCCGCCGATGCCGCCGCCGCCCTCCTCGCGTGCAACGCGCTCTGGGACGGCGGGCTCTCGCGCGACGAGCTCGCCCATCTCGCGGCCGAGCTCGGCGCCGACGTGCCGTTCGCGCTCCTCGGAGGCGCCGCCGTCGGCCTCGGGGTCGGTGACCGGCTCTCTCCCGCGCTCGCGACCGAGCGACTCGACTGGGTCCTCGTGCTCGCCGACTTCGGCCTCAGCACGCCCGCCGTGTTCCGCGAGCTCGACCGGCTCCGCGCCGCCGAGGGCATCAAAGCCGAGGAACCGGTCGACGTCGAGGCCGGGGTGCTTTCCGCGGTCCGCGCGGGGGACGCGCATGCCCTGAGCCACGTGCTCCTCAACGACCTCCAGCGGGCCGCGGTCTCCCTCGCCCCGGGCCTGCGCGACACGCTCGGCTGGGGAGACTCGCACGGCGCGCTCGCGTCCCTCGTCTCCGGCTCCGGGCCGACCGTCGCGCTCCTCGCCGAGGACGCGGGCTCGGCCGCGGAGCTCGCCGAGGCCCTCGCGCACCGCGGCGTCGAGGCGCTCGCCGTGCACGGCCCGGTTCCCGGGGCGCGGATCCTGAGCGATACGCTGCTGTAGTAGTTTTTTGCACACCCCCACCCGGAAGCGATCCTTGGCACACCTGCTCGGCGGCGAGAACCTCAGCATCTCCTTCGGCACCCGCACCGTCCTCGACGGCGTGACGGTCGGACTCAACTACGGCGACCGGATCGGCGTCGTCGGCCGCAACGGCGACGGGAAGTCGACCCTGATGCGGCTTCTCGCGCAGCGCATCACTGCTGATGCCGGCCGCGTGACGTGGCGGCGCGGGCTCGACGTCGGCTACCTCGACCAGGGCGACGTGCTCGACGGCGACCTCGACGTGGGGCGCGCGATCGTCGGCGACCGCGCCGACCACGAGTGGGCCGCGAACCCGCGGATCCGCGAGATCATGGCCGGCCTCGTGGGCGACGTCGACTGGCACGCGCGGGTTAATTCGCTGTCGGGGGGACAGCGGCGCCGCGTCGCCCTCGCGAAGCTCCTCATCGAGCCGCACGACGTCATCATGCTCGACGAGCCCACCAACCACCTCGACGTCGAGGGCGTGGCCTGGCTCGCGCGCCACCTCAAGGGCCGCTGGCGCGCGAACGAGGGCGCGTTCCTCGTCGTGACCCACGACCGCTGGTTCCTCGACGAGGTCTCGACCGACACGTGGGAGGTCCACGACGGGATCGTCGAGCCGTTCGAGGGCGGCTACGCGGCCTACGTCCTCGCGCGCGCCGAGCGCGACCGCATGGCCGCCGTCGTCGAGGGCAAGCGGCAGAACCTCATGAAGAAGGAGCTCGCGTGGCTCCGCCGCGGCGCCCCCGCCCGCACGTCCAAGCCCAAGTTCCGCATCGAGGCCGCGAACGCGCTCATCGCCGACGTGCCCGAGCCCCGCGACTCCGTGGCGCTCTCGAGGATGGCGACGGCGCGGCTCGGCAAGGACGTGGTGGATTTGGAGGGGGTAACGCTCGCGTACGACGACGAGTCCCCGCTGCTCGACAACGTCACCCTGCGCCTCGCGCCGGGCGAGCGCGTCGGCGTCGTCGGCGTCAACGGCGCGGGCAAGTCGACGCTCCTGCGGCTCCTCTCGGGCGAGATCGCGCCGACGTCGGGGCGCGTCAAGCGCGGGAAGACCGTGGTGCCCGCCGTCTTGAGCCAGGACGTGCGCGAGCTCGACGACGTCGCGGACCTGCGCGTCGTCGAGGTCATCCAGCGCGAGAAGCAGACGTTCGCGATCGGGGGCAAGGAGCTCACCGCGGGGCAGCTCGTCGAGCAGCTCGGGTTCACGAACCAGAAGCAGTGGACGCGCGTTTCCGAGCTCTCGGGCGGCGAGCGCCGCCGCCTCCAGCTCCTGCGGCTCCTCGTGGGCGAGCCCAACGTCCTCATGCTCGACGAGCCCACGAACGACCTCGATACGGACACGCTCGCGGCAGTCGAGGACGTGCTCGACGGCTGGCCCGGGACGCTCGTCGTCGTGAGCCACGACCGCTACCTCCTCGAACGCGTCACGGACCACCAGCTCGCCCTCCTGGGCGACGGGAAGGTGCGCGCGCTGCCCGGCGGCGTCGATCAGTACCTCGCACTGCGTGAGGCGGCCCTCGCCTCGGGGGCCGTCGCGGGGTCTGGCCCTGCTCCCGCGTCGGGCGCCGGAACGGCCGACGGCGGAGCGTCGCCGGCCGCGTCCGGCGCTGCGGGCGGCTCGGGAGCCACCGAGGCCGAGAAGCGCCAGGCCCGCAAGGACCTCAACCGCGTCGAGCGGCAGCTCGGAAAGCTCACGGACCAGGAGGCCAAGCTCCACGCGCAGATGGCCGAGGCCGCCGAGGACTATGGCCGCCTCGGCGAGCTCAACGCGCAGCTTCAGGCGCTGCTCGCCGAGAAGGAAGGGCTCGAGCTCGAGTGGCTCGAGGCGTCCGAGGTGCTCGAGTAACGGCTCCCGCGGAGCGAATCAACCCGGCTGGTGCCGGACGCTGTCCGTCTGGGCCCCCAGCGGGATCTTCACCGCTTGCCGTCGCGGGCATCGAGGGCTTCAAGCGCAGCAGTGGCTGACAGGACGTCGTCACTCTGGGCCTTCGCATCGGCAAGCTGCTTCTCGGCCGCCGCAACAGCCGAACGGTGTTCGAACAGCGCCTCAACGAGGTGTTCCCGGGCGGAGGAGATCCGCTGGCTCCGTCTCTTCTCGAGGCTTTCGACCAGCGGAGCCGGATGATTGAAGGCCGATGGAGCAATCGCGAATATCTCGCCGTCGAAGTCGATTTCCTGCTCACACGCCTCGACAATGCCATCGCGATCACGGATGCTGCCCAGCTGGCCTCGGCCATACTCCTGAGCATGCTCGAGTATCATCTCGGCGGCCCGCAGGAGGACGTCGGCACGGTTCTTTCTGGCACAGAACTCACGTTCGGCGGCGCTCACTCGCTGCGCATATGCCGTCTCAGCTGAGTTCTTCGCCTCCATGAGCCGATATCGTTCGCCTTGGACTGGGCTGGCGCCAACTTGCTCTGCCAGAGGTGACCTTCGAGCTGGCGCTTCCTTGGCCGACTCTGCCAGCCGGCCCTTCATGGACATCCTTGCCAATATTCTGCGCTCTGCGATCACTGCGGCCAGACTCAGGAGCCCGATGATGCTGGCGATGCCAGCCCACATGATGCCGTTCGAGTCCACGTGCCTCGCCTGCCAATCGAGTCTTCGGTGTGTTCCACAAAAACTGTCCCAAGTCGGCGTACTCGTAAACCACACTTGCCTGTACTCGAATTTGCGCAGAAGCCGGAGGGCCGCCCCCATCTCGGGAGCGGCCCTCTCATGTGCTGCGGCTACGGGCTACGGCCCGTTCGTCGGGGGAGGCATCAGAAGCTCCCCGTGGTTGACCCGGCCGACCCGGAGCCGGGACTCGTGAAGGCCGAGTTGGAGCCGGGTTGCCACGCATCCGCCGAGGCGGGGTAGTTGGATTCCTGGCGCTTGATGCATTTCCACTCGATCGCGGTGTTCGGCGGGAGGTCGCTGATGGTCCCCGTCCACGTCGGGTAGGACGTCGGGTCGAGCTTGATCGCGCTCGCCGGCGACCAATTGCCGAGCTCGGGGATGTTGCCGACCACGTAGACGGACTGGCCGCTCGTGGTCGTCCCGTTGTAGCAGGTGAAGCTTGCCGAGACCGGGGTCTGGCCGAGCGTGAACTGGAACGACTTCGCGGTGCCGACCGCCGTGCTGTCCGACTTCGCGACGACAAGGTTGCCGCCCGCGTTGTACCAGCCGCTGCTCGCGGCGTCGAACGCCGCCTTGTTCGCGTACTGGGTGAGCGGGAGCCCGTTGAGCGTCACGGCCGAGGCCTGGGTCTCGTCGGTGACGAGCTGGACGACGTTCTGGCGGCTGTCAGGGGCGCCCGTGTACGTGCCGGACGACGCGGCGATGTTCACGGTTTCCGTCGACCCCGAGAGCTGCTGGGTGATGCCCGTGAGCCGCTGGGCCCCGTTCTGGTAGTTCGTCGACTTGCCGTCGTCCTCGGTGAGGGTGAAGTTGGACGACGTCGTGTCCGGGAAGACCTGGACCTCGAGCTCGTTGCGGGTTGTCCCGTCGGTGCGCGCGCCGGTGACGTTCATCGTCTTGTCGTCCACATACATCTTGGGCAGGATCGCCCCGGCCTTGGCGAACGCGGGGAGCTGGAAGACCCCGTTGGTCCACTCGGGCAGGTTGTTCACCCACTGGCCGGTGCTCACGTACTTCTTGTTGGTGTGGTAGTCGTACCAGGTGCCCGCGGGGAGGTACATGTTCCGCTGCCGCTCGCCCGAGGCCGCGACGACGCCGACGAGCAGGTTCGGCCCGACCATCTTCTCGCTGCCCATGGACCGGACGTTGGGATCGTTCTGGTAGTAGTACACGAGGGGCGGCACGAGCGGGTCGCCGTTGCTGTAGGCGTTATGAGCCACGGAGTAGTAGTAGGGCGTGAGCTCGTAGCGCTGGCGCAGGTTGGCCAGGTTGCTCGGGACGTCGCCGATCTTGTCCGGGGCCGTCTGCTGGCAGTTGCAGGAGTTGTCGGTGTGCGGGCGGATCGGGACGTCGAACCACGAGGAGTTCGCGAACCACTGGGTGTAGATCTCGTTGATGTCGGAGCCGGCGACGGCCTCGTCGCGGTGGAAGCCGCCGATGTCAGACCCGAAGTAGTCGATGCCGGACATCGACATCTCCATCTGGACGTTGGCCTGGTCCGCGAGGGCCGTCATGCGAGTCGCGATGTCTCCCGACCACATGGCTGCGCCGTCGCGCTGAATCCCGGCGGCGCCGGAACGGCTCAGGATGAGGGGCCGCTGGGTCGAGCCGGCCGTCGTGTAACCCTGGGCGACACTGTTGGCCCACTCGAGGGCGTACAGGTTGTGGTAGTCGGCGTGGGCGTGCTTGCCGGGCAGGAGGCCCGCGGTCCAGTCGTTGGAGTCGTACATCTCGGGCTCTCCGAGGTCGAGCCAGTGGCCGAGGATGCCCATATTGACGAGGGGCTGCTCCTTGGTCGTGGCCCAATACGCGCCGGCGGCAGGCTGGGTCCTGTCGATCATGCTTCCGCGGCCCCACCAGTCGTTGGCGGTGAGGTAGACCGGGTCGCACGTCGAGCAGCCGGCGCGGGCGAGGTAGCCCTGGTTGGCCAGGTTGGTGTACTCGGGGAGCCCCTTGCCGATGTAGGACTCCTCGATCGTCATGAGGCCGATGCCCTGATTGTCGCGGTAGTCGGCGATCTTGGACGCCGCGTTCGGGAAGTTGGTCGGGTCGAACTGCAGGGTGCCCATCTTGGTGTTGTCGGAGCCCGCCGTGACGCCGCCGAACCACTGCAGGTCGAGCATGAACCCGTCGACGGGGAACTTGTCGGCGCGCAGGCTGGACAGGGTGTTGTCGATCTCGGTCCAGTTGTCGTAGCCGTATTCGGAGTTCCAGAGCCCGAACGCCTTCTGCGGGGGCACCGGCGGGTGGCCCGTGAGGGTCATGTAGCTCTTGCGCAGGTCGGGGAGGCTCGAGCCCGCCATGACGTACCAGCGGAGCTGGTCGCCGTATGTGTCCACGGTCCAGGGGTCCGAGGTCAGGTTCCAGTCCTGCTTGTAGACCTGGTCGAGGAACAGCCCGTAGTTGGCGTTGTTGGCGCCGACGGCGAACAGGACGGGGATCTGGGTGTTGCCGACCGGGCCGTTGTCGACGTCGTAGTTCATGACGTTGCCGTAGGCGCCGGGGGAGGAGCGGTCGACGCCGGCCCGGTCACCGTCCGCGTTGCCGCCCGTGAAGAACTCCTCGCCGAGGCCGTACGCGTTCTGCATCGCGGACTTCGTGAACGAGAGGCCCTTCCAGGCCGCGGTCAGGTTCCGCGGGCAGACGGTGTGGAGGAGGAGGGCCGGGCTCCGGGTCAGGTCCGTGACGTCGGCGCACATGGTCGTCGTGTTGACGCTGACTTGGACGTGCGCGGTGCTGACGGTCGAGCCGTTCTGGGTGAACGTCGTCGGCCCGGCGTAGCTCGTCCCGGCGATCTGGTCGGTCGTGGGGATGGCGACCCCGGAACCAGGTCCCGAGCCGACGCCCATTTCGAAGTGGACCAGGTCGTCGCTCAGGAGTTCGACGACGAGGTAGTCGCCCGCGCCCGTGAACTGGACGCGCTGGACGCCGGACGCGTGGGCCGGCACCGCCGTCGCAAGGGTCGCGCCGGCCGTCGCGGCGACGAGCAGCAGGAGGCTCGCGAGGGAGCCGCTGAGTCGGGCTCGGAGCCGGTCTCGACGCAGCGCGCTCATGGCCGCGCCACCGTGAGGCTGTCGAGGTTGATGGCGGCCGTGTTGCCCGCGTCGTAGGAGATCTTCACCGAGTGCCGTCCTGCCGTGAGCGTCGTGCTGATGGTTGCGGTGCCCCACGTGTCCCAGTTGGCGAGGTTGGGCAGCGTGAGCGTTCCGATCGAGGTGCCGTCGACGTAGATGGTCCGAGTGGCCGACCCGCCGGTCGCGTTGCCGTAGCGGAACTCGAGCTGGTGAGTGCCCGTGGCGTTGGCGCTGATATCGAACGTGAGCGAGTCGCCGGAGGCGTCGAAGCCGTCGACGAAGCCCGTCCCGGTGTATCCCGCGTGGTTCGTATTGGTGGTCGTCCCCGTGCTGGTCGCGAACTCGGCCTCGTAGCCGCCCTTGTCCACGCCGGACAGGACGACGGTGCGCGTCGTGGTCGCGGACGCGAGCTTGACGAGGGTGAACTGCTGGACCGGGTCCCAGTACCAGCCGGTCGAGGCGGACGTGAGGGCGCTGAGCGTGCTGTAGGCCGTGAGCGCCGTCCCATCGACGGTCACGGAGCTGGGCGCCGTCGTGTTGACTTGGAGCGTCGAGGCGACGCCGAGCGGGGGCACGTTGGCCGTGACCTGGTGGCCGCCCCAATTCTCGGTGCTCGTGACCTGCTTGACCATGCCCGCGGCGTCGTCGAAGAAGTCGCACGACGAGGACCCGGCGGGGTACATCCGGAAGACGAGGTTCGTGTAGTTGTACACGTCGTTGTTGATATTGCCGCCGTACTCGTAGTTGGCGTTGAGGTTGAGCGGGATGATGGCGCCGTCGCGCGCATAGACGGGGATCGTCGACGTGTCCGCGTTGTAGGTCTTGTTGCCAGGCCCCGAAGCCTTGCCTCCGTTGGTCACGTCGTGCCACTCCCCGGCCGGGAGGTAGAGCGTCACCGATGTCGCTCCCTGCGTCGTGATGGGCGCGACGAGCAGCTGCCGGCCGAACATGTACTGCATGTCGAGGGCGGCCGCCGAGCTGTCGCCGGGGAACGCGAGCCGCATCGTCTGCAGGAGCGGGAGCCCGGTCAGGGAGGCGTTCTTGGCCTCGGTGTAGATGTACGGGATCAGGTTCATCCGGGTGTTGGCGAACTTGCGGAACGTGGGGATCACCGTCGTGTCGCCCGTGCGGGCCTGGACGTTCCACGGGGTCCGGGCCTCGGACGGGCTCGGGTCGGACTTCTCGGAGTGGTACTGCATCATCGGGGAGTACGTCTGCTGGGCCGCGGCCCGCAGGTACAGCTCGCTCGAGGGGAAGGTCCCCGTGAAGCCGGCCATGTCCCACGCCCAGAAGGGGATCCCGGATTCCCCGCCGCTGAGCCCCGCGCGCAGGGCCTGCTGGAACGCCGAGAACGTCGAGGCCTGATCGCCGGCCCAGTAGATCGAGTGGGCCTGCCCGCCCGCTGTTCCGCCGCGGCTGAACAGGACGCCGTTGCCGTTCTTCTTCGTCTGGACGTAGCTGCCGTACGCGCCCGTGTACGCGTTCGTGTAGCCGTTGTGCATCTCGTCGCCCTTGCGGCCGTCCGCGAAGGTGACGTTGCGGCCGAAGATCATCTCGCCGCCGTCGGTCTTCATGCCGTCGATGCCGACGTCGTCGAACAGGTACGCGCGCTTGCTCATCCACCACGAAGTGGCCGCGGCGTTCGTGAAGTCGGGCATCGTGCTGTCGCCGAACCATTCCCCTGTCGGAATCCGGTACTGCCCGCCCGCTCCGTCGCCGACGAGGTAGCCCTGGGAGGTCGCGTAGCTCTGGTCATTGAGGTGCTGCTGCGGCGCGGTTGAGGGGTTGGTGTCGAAGTCCTGCTTGAGCACAGGGATCTGCCACAGGACGACCTTGATGTTCTGGTTGTGGGCGGACGTGACCATCGACTTGGGGTCGCTCCATTCGCCGCCCGAGGGGAACGTGAAGTCGCTGTAGACCAGGGCGTCGCTTCCGGGCTTGGCGGTATAGGTCGAGCCATGCCAGATGTAGAACGTGGCCTCGTCGCTCCACTGCTCGAGGACCAGCACGCTGTGCGGGATGTTGTAGCTCGTGACGTTGCCCAGCTCGTTCATCACTTCGGTCTGGGTGTTCCACTCGTTGGCGGACATCCACAGGCCGAAGGCCCACTTCGGGGGAAGCCAGGGCCGGCCGGTGATCGAAGTGTAGGCGTCCAGGATGTTGGCTTGGGTGCCGGTGAGGAAGTGGTAGTCGACGGTGGAGTCGAGCGCGCCGCTCGTGTTGACGGTGAAGCCGACCATGTCCGAGAGGTAGGTGCACACGTTGAACAGGGAGTAGCGCGTGCTCGGAATGTACACGCCATACCCCGCGGAGTTCGTGAAGAACGGCACCGACATGTAGGTGCGGTGCGTGGGGCCCTGGTCCTGGTACTGGTTGTACACATAGTTGTCGACGTCGCGGCCGCGCTGGTCGAGATAGTCGTACCGTTCGCCGAAGCTTTCGAAGCGTTCCCCGGCCGGGGTCCGCCAGTGGTCCTCGATCTTCGTGACGGTGGTCGCGCCGTCGCTCGCCCAGCCGGTGTTGCGGAAGACGCTCGGATCGTACTGCTGGGCGATGAGCGTGGTCCCGTCCGCCTTGTAGACGGAGACGCGGTAGGGGCTCTTCTGGATCTTCAGCTGCAGCGCGCTCGTGGCCACCACCAGCGTGCCGCCGGAGTCGGTGACGGTGTAGCCCGAGGTGCCCGTGATGTTCAGGCCCGTGCCGTGGGGCGCGATCTGGACGTGGAAGCGGTCCGGGGCGGGGAACGTGAAGCGGACCTTCGGGGAGAAGCTCCCGGACGTGTCGCTCACGGCGACATCGACCGACGTGCCGTTGTCGGTGTAGCCGCTCACGTTGCCCGTTCCGGACCAGTCCGTGACGCTGAAGCTGAACGGGCCGCTCGTCAGGGCGCCCCCGCCGTCGACGTCGGCGTGGACCGTGTACGTGATCTGGTCGCCCTTGGCGAACGTGCCGAGGTTGATCTTCCAGTAGCTGTTGTTGCCGCTGTTGTAGTCGAACGAGCAGCCCACGTCGGTCTGGGCCACGCCGTTCTTGGACCACGACACCCAGCACGTCTGGCCGGGCGAGATGGGCCACGTCGTCGAGTGCAGCTGGACCGTCTGGGTGGCCATCGGGTCGCGCGGGCTGCGCTCGGTCGGCGTCGTGCTGTACAGCTCGTCGTACCCGGTGGGGCCGTGGAAGACGCCGCTCAGGGTGTCCGCGTGGGCGGGTTCGGCGCGCAGGATCGCGGGCAGCAGGCTCAGCGGGACGGCGCCGAGGACGCCGAGGATGGCGGTGCGGCGGGTGATCGTCGGTGGGGCGGACGCGGTCATCGTTGGCCTGCTTTCTGTTGTAGGGCGTTCACCCGCCGGGGGATCCGGCGTGCAGAGGCCTATCCGGCGGACTGGTTCATCCGACGGACTGGCCTGATGGGGGTGCTGGCTTATCGGGGTTCTGGCTTATCCGGCCGAGAGGCCGATGAGGGTCGGCTCCGCGCGGTCGGGGCGGAGGTTGGGTTGGAACAGCTCGTTGAGCAGGAGGCTTGCGGCCCCCCGCGCCCAGGCCTCGTCGTCCCAGGCCTCGACGTGGATCGAGAGTCCGTCCTGCAGCCCGTCGAAGACTGTCTCGTCGAGCGCACGGCGGAACGCGGGCATGATGAGGTCGAGATTGCGTGTGCCCTCGCCGGCTAGGAGGATCCGGTCCGGGTTCAGGATGTTCACCACGTTGCCGACGGCCCTTCCCAGGTGCCGGCCGGCCTTGGCGAAGACCGCGGCCGCGCGGTGGTCGCCGTCCCGGGCGAGCGCGCCGCCCTCGTCGACCGTGACCTCGCGCCCGAGGTGGCCGGCCAGGGCCGCACGCAGCGCGGGGTCCCCGATGACGGCCTCGAGGCAGCCGTGCCCCCCGCACTCGCATCTCGGCCCGCCACGCACGACCTTCGCGTGGCCCAGCTCGCCGGCGCCTCCGCGGCTCCCACGGAACAGGCGCCCGTCGAGCACGAGGCCCATGCCGACGCCGCGTCCGATGGTCACGACGGCGAAGTTCTCGACGTCGCGCCCCGCGCCCCAGCCGTGCTCGCTGGCCACGAGGGCGTTGACGTCGTTGTCGATCAGGACCGGGAGCGCGATCGCTTCCGAGAGCTTCTCGGCGAGCGGCTCATTGCGCCAGTCGAAGAAGGTCGCGTGGCGCACGATTCCCGCGTCCCGGTCGACCACCCCGCCCATGCCGAGCCCGAGGCCGAGGATGCGTCCGTGGCCCGCGGGAGCCAGGGCGTGGACGGCGCTCGTGATCGCCCCGACGACGGCGGCGGGCGTCGGCGACGTGAGGGCGGCGTCGGCGCGGGCGACGACGTTGGCGTCCAAGTCCGTCAGGACGCCGATGGCCCTCTCCTCGGTCAGCTTGATGCCGACGACGTAGCCGGCGCTCGGGCGCAGGCCCAGCAGCACGGGCGGCCGCCCGCCCGCCGACGCCCCTGTGGCCCGCTCTTCGACGAGGCCGCGATCGATGAGCCGTGACGTGATCGCCGTGACCGTCGGGCCGCTGAGGCCCGTGTTCCGGGCGATGTCCGCGCGCGACTGGAGCGATTCGCAGCGCAGCTCCGCGAGGACGAGGGCCTCGTTGATCTCCCTGATCAGCCCCTTGTTTCCCGCCCGGTCGATCCTCACCGAGAGTCCTTTCTGAGGTCACTAACTTAAGTAGCCGAACAAACCATATGTGAGCCCGGTCACCTCCGCAACGAAAATCTTTGGCAGCGCGACCCCCTTGACAGGGCTTCGGAATGGGACTTAGTTTCTTCCTAAATTTAGTGCTGAACTTAGGAGGCGGCGTCACATGGGTGTGACACCATCGGGGACATCCCGGGCAGATTCCGTGCCCGGGCGGATCCTCGGTCTGCTGGGGACACAGGGGCCCACGTCGCGGGCGGCCATCGCCCGGCGGCTGCGGCTCAGCCCAGCCACAGTGACCCAGGTCACCAAAGATCTCGTCGCGAACGGCTCGGTCAGCGAGGTGAGCTCGGTTCCCTCCAACGGCGGCCGGCCCGCCACGCTCCTGGGCCTGGCCCGCGAGGGCGCCGGGGCGATCGGCGTGAAGATCACGGCCGAGCACGTCGCGATCGTCGATGCGAGCATCGCGGGCGAAGTCCTGCGATCACGGACGGTGCCCTTCGATCCGTCGCGGCCCGACGCCGTCGACCGTATCACCGGCATCATCCGCAAGGCGGTGGACGCCCATCCCGGGCTGCTGCTCGGCGTCGGGGTCGGCGTCCCCGGATCGGTGGACGCCCAGGACAACGGCGTGGTGACCTCGTCGATGCTCTCGTGGACGCAGATGCCGTTGGGCGCCGTGCTCCGCGACGCGCTCGGCGTCCCCGTCCTGGTCGACAACGACGTGCACGCGGTGGCCGCGGCCCAGCTCCTGTACGGCGCCGGCCGCGAATTCGACTCGTATCTGGTCGTCACGATCGGGCTCGGCATCGGCTGCGCCGTCGTCGTCGACCGGACCATCTACCGCGGCGCCCACGGCGGCGCAGGCGAGATCGGGCACATTCCGGTGACGCTGGACGGCCCGCTCTGCCAATGCGGGGCGACCGGCTGCCTTGAGGCGCACATCGGCGCCCCGGCCCTCGTCCGAGAGGCGCGCCACGCCAAGGTCATCGGGTCTCACGGCACGATCGAGGCGCTCCAGCGCGCGGCGGGCCACGGCGACGAGAAGGCCATCGCGGCGTTCAGGCGGGCGGGCAGCATGCTCGGCCGCGGGATGGCGGGCGTGGCGAACACGCTCGATCCGCAGGCCATCGTGCTGCTGGGGGAGGGGATGACGGCGTGGGCCCACTGGCAGCCCGGATTCGACGAGACGTTCCGTCCCCACCTCATGGCAGACAGGCGGCAGATCCCGGTGATCCGCGAGGACTGGACCGACGACCACTGGGCCTTGGGCGCCGCCGCCCTGGTCATGGCCTCGCCCTTCGACAGCGACGCCTCCGGCGCCCAGGGCGGCTTGGTCAGCGCCCGGCTCCAGTCGCTTCAGGTGGCAGCGCCGTGAGCGCCCTGGCCACGAAGGCCGCGACCCGCGCGGCCGCCCGACCGGTCCCCGCGGCCAGGCGACGGGCGAAGAGCCTCAAGAACGCCGGATGGGTGCTGTTCTTCCTCCTGCCGAGCGCCGTTCCGCTCGCGATCTTCACGCTGGCTCCGATGGTCGGCTCCCTCTGGGTGAGCCTGCACCAGTGGAACCTCATCTCCCCGATGCGGTGGGCAGGCCTGGACAACTACACGACCCTGCTCCAGGACCCCTCGACGCAGACCGTCTTCTGGCACACGCTGGCCTACGTCCTCGGCTACCTGCCGCTCGTGTACGTCGGCGGGCTCGCCCTTGCGCTCGCGCTCAACCGCAGGCTCGCCGGGCGTTCCATCTTCCGCGCCGTCTACTTCCTCCCGGTCATCACGAGCTGGGTTGTGGTCGCCCTCGTGTGGAAGTGGCTGCTCAACCCCTCGAGCGGGCTCGTCAACGCCGTGCTCGGCGCCCTCGGGCTGCCGCAGCCGGGCTGGTGGACCGACCCCCAATGGGCCTTGGCCTCGGTGATCCTCTCGAGCGCGTGGAAGGACCTCGGCTTCGTCATGGTGATCCTGCTCGCTGGCCTTCAGGCCATCCCGCAGGACCTCTACGAGGCCGCAACGGTCGACGGCGCGTCGGCGTGGCGCCGCTTCCGGCACATCACCCTGCCGCTGCTCTCGCCCTCGACGTTCTTCGTCGTCGTCATCTCCCTCATCAACGGCTTCCAGGTGTTCGACCAGGTGTTCGTCATGACGGGCGGCGGCCCGGCCGGCTCGAGCCAAGTCGTCGTCGGCCAGATCTACGACCTCACATTCCGCTACGGCCGTGCAGGCCAGGCCTCGGCGCTCTCGTGGCTCCTGTTCGGGCTGATCCTGCTCATCACTGCCATCCAGGTCCGAGTCCAGAAGAGGTGGGTCCACTATGCGTGAAACCTCCCGCCCCGGCGCCAAGCTGGTCATGTACGCAGGCCTCCTCGTGGGCGCCGCGATCATGCTCTTCCCGTTCCTGTGGACCGTGATCACGTCGATCACACCCGGGGGCTCGCTCTCGAACGGCCCCACGCTGTTCGTCAAGGACCCGACCCTCGCGGCGTACGAGATGCTGTTCAAGACTCTGCCGATGGCGCAGATCGTCGCGAACTCGCTCGTCATCGCCGTCGCGTCCACCCTCGCGCAGCTCCTCACCGGATCGATGGCGGCCTACGCGTTCGCCCGGTTGGGCTTCCGCCTCAAGGGCCTCGTCTTCGGCCTCTACCTCGCGACCCTCATGGTGCCCCTCCAGGTGCTCGTGGTGCCGCTGTTCATCGAGATGAAGACGTTCAGCCTCCAGGACACGTACTTCGCGCTGCTCGCCCCTTCCCTCGCGTCCGCCTTCGGCGTCTTCCTCCTCAAGCAGGCGATCGAGGCCGTGCCGCGAGAGCTTGACGAGGCCGCGACGTTGGACGGCGCGAGCCACCTGCGGATCTTCTCGACCGTCATCCTGCCGCTCATCCGGCCCGGGCTCGCGACCGTCGCCGTCTTCGCGTTCATGGGGAGCTGGAACAGCTTCCTCTGGCCCCTCGTCGTCATCCGCTCCCCGGAGCTCATGACGCTTCCGCTGGGCCTGGACACCCTGCACGGCGAGCACCTCACCCAGTGGGACGTCGTCATGGCAGGCTCGGTCGTCTCGATCGTCCCGATCGCCCTCATCTACCTGTTCGCCCAACGCCACATCATTGCCGGCATCGCCCAGACCGGCATCAAATAGCCCCCCTTCCGCAGCAAACCCACCATCCCCGGCGCCCCATCGGCTCGGACCCTCGAAAGGAAACCCCATGAGAATCACCCGCGCGACATCGCTGTCCGCACTCGCCCTCGCCGCGACGCTCGCGCTCGGCGCATGCTCCCAGGGCTCGGCGACTAAGACGTCCAACGCCGACAGCGGCCCCGTGACCGTCCGCTTCATGGACTTCTCCGCCAACGGCGGCCACGAAGCCGACCTCTCGGCCCTCGTGAGCGCGTTCGAGGCCCAGAACAAGGACATCAAGGTGCAGGTCGAGACCGTGCCGTACGACTCGTACTTCACGAAGCTGCAGACCGCCGTCGCCGGCGGCACCGCAGCCGACGCCTTCGAGCTGGACTACCAGAACTTCGTGAGCTACGCGAAGAACGGCTCGCTCGCCCCCCTCTCCGGCGTCGACTCGGGAGCCTACAAGGAGTCCCTCCTCAAGGCCTTCTCGAGCGACGGCAAGCAGTACGGCCTGCCCGAGTCGTTCTCCGACGTCGTCCTCTTCTACAACAAGGCGATGTTCGACAAGGCCGGCGTCGCCGCGCCCACCGCGTCGTGGACGTGGGCGGACGAGCAGGCTGCCGCGGCCAAGCTGACCGACGCCGGGGCCAAGGCGTGGGGCGACTACCAGCCCGTGAGCTACTACGAGTACTACAAGGCCGTGGCGCAGGCTGGCGGCAAGTTCCTCTCGGATGACGGCAAGAGCGCCGCGTTCAACTCGCCGGCCGGGATCGCCGCCGCCAAGTGGCTCATCGACAAGGCGGGCAAGACGATGCCGACGGACAAGGACGGCGCCGGGACCCCCGACTTCGACTCGAACCTCTTCAAGTCCGGCAAGCTCGCCATGTGGCACTCCGGGATCTGGATGTTCAGCGCCCTCAAGGACGTGCCGTTCGGCTGGGACGTCGTCGTCGAGCCCGGCAACACGACCAAGGCGTCCGCGATGTTCGCGAACGGCGTCGCCGTCAACAGCGCGAGCAAGAACCAGGCTGCCGCCCAGAAGTGGCTCGCCTTCCTCAGCTCCTCGGATGACATGGTGACGACTCGCCTCAAGAGCTCGTGGGAGCTGCCCCCGGTCGCCGACACGAGCAAGCTCTCGAGCTACCTCACCGCCGGCAAGCCGGCCAACCGCCAGGCCGTCTTCGACTCGCTCAACGCGACCGTCCTGCCGCCCGTCGTCGAGCGCCAGCAGGAGATGCAGGACGCCGTCACGAAGGAGCTCACGGAGGCCGCCGCCGGCCGGAAGACCGCCGAAGACGCCGTGAAGGCCGCCGCGGCCGCGGTCACCGCCCTCCTGAAGTAGCACCCGCCGTTCGAGGGCCGGCCGGCCCGGACTGCCGAGCCGGCCGGCCCTCGACCTGACCTGGAGCCTGCCCCGTCATGACGACCGTGCCCCTATCCGCCCCACCCGACGATCTGACCGACACAGAAGTGGCCCGGCTCAGACGGCTGGCCGCCCGCAGCCACGCCGTCATCACCGCGGCCCAGCAGCCTGGGGGAGCGTACCCCGCCTGCACGTCCTTCTCCGCCTACGCGGGATACGCGTGGTTCCGCGACGGCGCCTTCACCGCCGAGGGGATCTCGCGGTACGGCGACGTCGCCTCCGCGGACGCCTTCCACGACTGGTGCGCGAGGGTGCTCGCCTCGCGGGCCGACGCCGTCCGCGACCTCGTCCGCCGCGCCGGAACCGCCGAGCCGCCCACGGTCAAGGAGATGCTGCCCACGCGGTTCACCTATGCAGGCGACGCGGGCCAGGACCCTTGGTGGGACTTCCAGACGGACGGCTACGGCATGTGGCTGTGGGCCGTCCTCGCCCACGCTCGCAGGCATCGCCGCCCCCTCCACGCGTGGCTGCCCGCGATCGAGACCGCGGTGGACTACCTCTGCGCGTTCTGGGACCGCCCCTGCTACGACTGGTGGGAGGAACACGTGGAGCACCGGCACGTCTCCACGCTGGGCGCCATTGCCGGCGGCCTGGCCGCCGCCGCCGACTCGGGGCACCTCGACCCCGACCGCGCGGACGCGGCCCGCCGCGCCGTCGCCGGCATCCGCTCGCTCGTCGCCGCCGAGGGCACGGTCGACGGCCACCTTGCGAAGTGGCTCGGCGCCGACGCCGTCGACGGGTCCCTGCCGGCCTGCATCGTGCCGTTCGGCCTCGTCCCGGTCGGCTCGCCCGTCGCATCCGCGACCCTTGCCGCCGTCCAGCGGGATCTCGACGTCGACGGCGGAGTGCACCGCTTCCGCGCGGACGTCTTCTACGGGGGCGGCCAATGGCCGCTGCTCTCGGCGCTGCTCGGCTGGAACCACGCCGCGGCCGGCGACACCGCCTCCGCGTGGCGGCACCTGCGCTGGATCGCCGCCCACGCCGACTCCCACGACGAACTCCCGGAGCAGGTCGCCGACGACCTGCTCCACCCCGAGCACCGCCAGGAGTGGCTCGACCGGTGGGGGCCGGTCGCGGCGCCGCTCCTGTGGTCGCACGGCATGTACCTCATCCTCGCCGACGAGCTCGGCCTCCTCGACTCTCGACCCCAGGACTTCTCATGACCACCCTGCTCACCCACCGCCCCTACGGCATCGAGCACCCGTATGCCGTCTCGACCGACCAGCGCGTGCCTGTCCTGCCCGTCGACGGGCAGGCCGTCACGCTCGGCGTCAGCGCGGACCCGGATGTCAACGCCGTCGAGTGCCTGCTCGAGGCCCGCGGTGACGGCCTGCCGACCGTCACGTCCTTCCGGCTCGACCGGGCGCAGCATTCGGCGGCCGACGCCGCGGCGCTCGCAGGCGGCGAAGGCCACCTTGCCGAGGCCCAGGCTGCGTCCGTGGGCGGCGACGGCGGCTGGTCCGCGACGACCGGGCCGCTGAGCGCCGACACGGCCTACCGCTACCGGTTCACCGCCAGCGCCCTCGACGGCCGGCAGGAAGAGACCGAGTGGTTCGACCTCGCCCCGGCGCGATGGCAGGCCACGGGCGGCAGGCTCTCGGGCCTCGACGCGCGCCTCGTCGACGGCAGCGTCGAGTGGCTCGTGAGCGGTACCGGCACCCACCGGGTCCGGTTCGCGCTGCGCTTGGCCGAGGGCGACCACGTGGTCGGATTCGGCGAGCGCTACGACGCCCTCGACCAGGCTGGGCGCCGCCTCGACACGGTCGTGTTCGAGCAGTACAAGTCCCAGGGCCAGCACGGCCGCACCTACCTGCCGATGCCGTTCGCCCACGTCGTCGGCGCCGACGGGAGCGCGTGGGGGTTCCACCTGCGCTCGTCCCGCCGCGCGTGGTACGACGTCGGCGCGTCGCACCCCGACCGCCTCGTCGTCGAGGTGGATCTGGGCGGCACCGAGGACGAGTCGCTCGACGTCGTCCTCTACGACGGGACCCCGACCGACGTGCTCCACCAGTTCCTCGACGAGGTGGGGCGCGCGACCGAGCTGCCCGACTGGGTCTTCCGGCTGTGGGCGAGCGGCAACGAGTGGAACACCCAGGAGCTCGTGCTGAGCCGCATGAAGACCCACGCCGATCTCGACATCCCCGTCGGCGTCGTCGTCATCGAGGCGTGGAGCGACGAGGAGGGGATCATGCTCTGGCGGGACGCGGCATACCGCGTCCATGGCGACGGGGCGCCGTTCGCCGCCGCGGACCTCGACTTCCCGGACGACGGCGCGTGGCCCGACCCGAAGGCGATGGTCGCCGCGCTCCACGAGCGCGGCATCAAGGTGATCCTCTGGCAGATTCCCCTGCTCAAGACCGCGCTCAGCGAGGACGGCCTGCACGAGCAGGTGCTCGCGGACGGCGCCGCGCTCGTGGCCTCCGGGAACGTCGTGCGCGAATCCGACGGGACCCCGTACCTCAACCGGGGCTGGTGGTTCCCCAAGTCCCTCATGCCGGACCTCTCGACGCAGGCCGGGCGCGACTACTGGACCGAACGACGGCGCTACCTGGTTCGCGACCTCGACATCGACGGGTTCAAGACCGACGGCGGGGAGCACGCGTGGGGGCACGACCTGCGCTACGGCGACGGGCGGAGGGGCGACGAGGGCAACAACCTCTACCCCGTCCACTACGCGCGCGCGTTCGGCGACCTCCTCCGCTCCGAGGGCAAGGCGCCGGTCACGTTCAGCCGCTCGGGCTTCGCCGGGTCGCAGCCCCACGGTGCCTTCTGGGCCGGGGACGAGGATTCCACGTGGGAGGCGTTCCGCGCGTCCATCACCGCCGGGCTCACGGCCGCGGCGTGCGGGATCGTGTATTGGGGCTGGGACCTCGCGGGGTTCTCCGGGCCCGTTCCCGACGCCGAGCTGTACCTGCGCTCGGCCGCGGCCGCGACGTTCATGCCGATCATGCAGTACCACTCCGAGTTCAATCACCACCAGCTCCCGCTGCGTGACCGGACCCCGTGGCACGTTGCGGCCACGAACGGCGACCCGGAGGTCGTCGACACGTTCCGCCGCTACGCCCGGCTCCGCGAACGCCTCGTCCCGTACCTCGCGGACGCCGCCCGCGAGGCGATCGCGAGCGACCGGCCGCTCATGCGCCCGCTGTTCTTCGACTACCCCGACGACCCGGCCGTCTGGGAGGCTCCGCGGCAGTATCTGCTCGGCGACGCGCTCCTGGTCAACCCCGTCACCGAGCCCGGAGCCACCCGGTGGTCCACGTACCTTCCGGCCGGCGAATGGGTCGATGTGTGGAGCCACGAGGCTCTCGCGGGATCGGCCTGGCACGACCTCGATGTGAGCGACCACAGGATCCCCGTCCTCTGCCGGACGTCGGCCTGGCCCCGCCTCGCGGCCCTCTTCCGTGACTGAGGCTCCGCCTCGGGTGTGACGTGAAGAAGCCGACGCCGGGTCTTGACAGATTTGACATGTCTAATATGGGATGTGCATGTCCATTTCACATGCTGTCATATCCACAGTTGATCCGAATTGGACGGACTCAATCACGGGCCCGGAAGGTCCGTGGCGTAGCGGCGTCGGCCGCAGATAGGGGTACGTCATGAGTGAGCAGGTCATTGATGTCCAGACGGTCGCGAACGATTTTGCGTCGTCGGTCGAGGGGCGTTTGGATCAGGACAAGATCGACGCGGCGGTATCGTCCCTCCTTGCCGGGGCAGCAAGCTACGGAGCCAACGGCAATGTGGCGAGCCTGATCTTCTACCTGAAGTTCCAAGTCAATGTCAACGGCGGCAAGTCGTTCAATGGGAATGCAGGCGGAATCAGCTCGCCCGGGGGAGGCGCCCTTTTCGGCGACGTCTATACGAACGACCTGCAGGCCCTGTACACGCAGACCAGATCGTTCCAGTTCAACGCGACGCCGGTCTACCTCAACATCAACTTCTTCGACGGAAATGGCAATTTTCTCGGCAGTTTCCAGTCCGGAGGAATATCCACGGTTCTTGGAACCGGCGGCGGTTCGGGTTCGTGGTCATAACTGTCCTGCACTGAGCAGCTAACACTGGGACAGGAGGGCGCCCTGCCCTCCTGTCCTCTTCTTTGCCGTCGCCTTCGTTGCCATCGCCCGCTCGTCCCCAGCGGGCGAGCTTAGCCGACCCAGCGGAGGAGCCACGCGGTGGTCGCGGGGCCGAGGACGCCGTCGGGCGTCGGGCGGCTCGTGACGACGACGATGCCCTTCGGCAGGAGGGCCGGCCCGGGCCCGAAGTTGGTCACCGAGTGCCAGCCGTGCGGTCGGCTGAAGTGCAGGACGCACGGGTTGGTGGATTCTTCCCATTGGAGCTGGGGAAACGTCTGCAGCTCCGTGCGCCACGCGAGCGCGGAGGGACAGATGCCGAGTGCCCCGGCGCTGCGGCCGTGGTCCGCGCGGCTGGGTCCGACGTCGGCCCCGGCGCAGGGCGCCTCCGTGCGCCAGCGGATCGCGCCCGGGAGGGCGAGCGTGAGGAGGCTGACGGCGCGGGCCATGGCCGAATCGGCTCCTGGGCCCGCCGCCGGGAACGACCATGCGGGCAGGGCCCCGGCCGTCTCGGCGGTGTCGAGCTGATCCGCGATGACGTTCTTGAACTGTGCTGCGTGGAACGCGACGCGGTGGAGGTCGGTCGCTTCGGCAAGCGCGAGGGCAGGGGCCATGATCGTCTTCTTCTGTCGGGGGTGCTGTCGGTGAGGAGAAGCGGGGGTCAGCGGAGCGCCTGCTGGATCGCGAGGCATGCCGCGCCCCGGGCCCAGATGTCGGCGTCGCTCGCATCGACCTTGAGCCGCGGGAGGAAGTCCCTGCCCTCGAGCACATGCTCCTCGAAGGCTGCGGCGAGGGAATCGCCGAGGAGGTCGTAGGCTGCGGCCCCTTCGCCGGTGAGGACGATGAGCTCGGGAGCCGTGAGGTTCGCGACGATCGCGAGGCCACGCCCCACCCAGGCCCCGGCCTCGGCGAACGCCCGACGCGCCCGCTCGGCCTGGGCACCGCTCCCGGTGCGGGCCGCGTCGAGGGCAGCGCCGACGTCGTCGACCCCGGCCGCCGCCGCGATCGCCGCGTCTCCCGCGAGCGCCTCGAGGCAGCCACGGCGGCCGCACCTGCAGACGGGACCGTCGGGGACGAGCGGGATGTGGCCGAGTTCGCCGGCCAGGCCCCGCGTGCCTCCGTACGGCACGCCCTCGACCACGAGCCCGAGGCCGATGCCCGGGCCGATGGTCGCGACGGCGAAGTTGCGCGCACTCCGGCCGTTTCCGAACAGCTGCTCGGCGACGGCCAGCGCGTTGACGTCGTTGTGGACGGTGACGGGGAGCCCTACGGCCTCGGCGACGGGCCCGACCACCTCGACGTCGTGCCACCCGAGGATCGGGGAGTAGCGGCAGACGCCTGCCTCGGGATCCACGTGGCCGCCCACGCCGATCCCGACCCCGAGCGCCTTCTCCCGCGAGCCGGGATGGGCG
Organism: Sinomonas terricola; assembly: GCF_034931225.1. Classification (NCBI taxonomy): domain Bacteria; kingdom Bacillati; phylum Actinomycetota; class Actinomycetes; order Micrococcales; family Micrococcaceae; genus Sinomonas; species Sinomonas terricola. The sequence goes on along the minus strand of NZ_JAYGGQ010000016.1, from coordinate 107,768 downwards.
TCGAGCAGGCGGGCCACGAGGCCGCTCGCCGCGGTGAGGACCTTGTGCGGATCGAGAGACGTTTCCGTTTCCTCGGCCCGGGCGACGACGTTCGCGCCCAGATCGGTCACGACGGCCGTGATGAGCCGTGGCCCGATCTTGACGCCCACGGCGCAGTGCCGATCGGGCACGACCTCGATGATGCGCTGGGGGCGTCCCCGGCCATGGGGTGCGGTCGGGGTCTCCTTGAGGTAGCCGTTCTCGATGAGCGGCCGCAGCGTGCGCGTGACGGTCGACTGGTCGAGCGAGGCCCGTTGGGCCAGATCGCCCCGGGAGATCGGGGCATGGCGCAGCACGAGGGAGAACAGGCCGGACCGGTGAGGGTCCTTGAGGGCCGGGACCTCGAACATCGCTGCGCGGTCCTCCACTGCGTTGGCTGGCATGCTCACAGTGTGGGCTTGACGATATCTGTGCGTCAAGCACAAAATTAATCCCAGCGACAACGTTGAGCGTCGGCGCCCCTACGGCTCCGACGCCAAGCTTCCCGTCCCGACGTGTGCGAGGTGTCCTCTTGACTGTCCCGTCCCTGCGTTCATCCACCCGCCCCTCGGAGCGCGCCGCCGCGGACGACTGGTTCCACAGCGCCGTCGTCTACCAGGTGTATCCCCGCAGCTTCGCGGATTCGAACGGCGACGGCGTGGGCGACCTCCGCGGCGTCATCGGCAAGCTCGACTACCTCGGGCACCTCGGCGTCGACGTCGTCTGGCTCTCGCCCGTGTATCGCTCGCCGCACGACGACAACGGCTACGACATCAGCGACTATCGGGACATCGACCCCGCGTTCGGGACGCTCGAAGACCTCGACGAGCTCATCGCCGGCTTGCACGCGCGCGGCATGAAGCTCGTCATGGACCTCGTGGTCAACCACACCTCGGACGAGCATCCGTGGTTCGCCGAGTCCCGCGCCTCGAAGGATTCGCCCAAGCGCGACTGGTACTGGTGGCGCCCCGCGCGCCCCGGCTTCGAGCCCGGGACGCCCGGAGCGGAGCCAACGAACTGGGAGTCGTTCTTCTCCGGCTCGACGTGGAAATACGACGAGACCACCGGGGAGTACTACCTCCACCTGTTCTCGACGAAGCAGCCCGACCTCAACTGGGAGAACCCCGAGGTCCGCGAGGCCGTGTACTCGATGATGAACTGGTGGCTCGACCGCGGCGTGGACGGGTTCCGCATGGACGTCATCAACCTCATCTCGAAGGACACGGCGCTCCCCGACGGCGCCGTGGCCGAGGGCCGCGTCTTCGGGAACGGGAGGCCGCACTTCACGTGCGGGCCCCGCATCCACGAGTTCCTCCAGGAGATGCACCGCGAAGTCTTCGCGGCCCGCGAGGGCGCGTTCCTCACAGTGGGGGAGATGCCCGGCGTCACGGTCGAGGAGGCCGTGGCGTTCACCGACCCCGCGCGGGCCGAGGTGGACATGGTGTTCCAGTTCGAGCACATGCACCTCGACCACGGCGGCACGAAATGGCAGCCCGCGAAGCTCCGGCTGACCGAGCTCAAGGCGTCCCTCGGACGGTGGCAGGCCGGCCTGGCCGAGCGCGGCTGGAACAGCCTCTACTGGAACAACCACGACCAGCCCCGCGTCGTCTCGCGCTTCGGCGACGAGAGCCCCGAGTACCGAGGGCTCTCGGCCACCATGCTCGCAGGCGTGCTCCACCTGCACCGCGGCACGCCGTACGTCTATCAGGGAGAGGAACTCGGCATGACGAACATGCCCTTCGCCGGCATCGACGACTACCGCGATATCGAGGTCCTGAACCACTACCGCGAGGCGACCGTCGCGTTCGGCGAGGACCCCGCCGTCGTCCTCGCCTCGATCGCCCCGCTCAACCGGGACAACGCCCGCACGCCCGTGCAATGGGACGCGGGTCCCAACGCGGGCTTCACGTCGGGCACCCCGTGGATCGGCGTCAACCCGAACTACACCGAGATCAACGCCGCCGAACAGCTCGCGCGCGACGACTCGGTCTTCGCGTTCTACCGGCGCCTCATCCAGCTCCGCCACGAGCTGCCCGTCATCGCCCACGGCGACTTCACGATGCTCCTGCCCGACGACGAGTCCGTCTACGCCTTCACCCGCAGCCACGAGGGAACCGAGCTGCTCGTGCTCGGCAACTTCACGGGCCGCGAGGTGCAGGCCGACGTCGACCCCGCGTGGGCCGACGCCGAGCGGATCATCGCCAACTACCCGGACGCCCGCGGCCTCCAGCTGAGGCCATGGGAGTTCACGGCTCTCGTGCGGAGCATTCCCAGCAGCTCTCTGGAAGCACCCAGACAGCGCGGCTAGCATCGGCTGGATGAGCGCAATCGTCGACGCGATCCTGAGCGTGCCGCCACTCCTTGCGTACGTTCTCGTCTTCGTGTTCGTCTTCGCCGAGGACGCCATCTTCGTCGGCTTCGTGATCCCCGGGGAGACGGCCGCCGTCCTCGGAGGCGTCATGGCGAGCCAAGGCCATGCCGACGGCCCGTTCATCTGGCTCATGGTGCCCATCGTCGTCGTCGCCGCGATCATCGGAGACACGGTCGGCTACGAGATCGGCAAGCACCTCGGATCCCGGCTCCTCGGATTCCGGATCTTCGACCGGCACCGCAAGAAGCTCGAGGACGCCCAGGCGTTCCTGCGCAGGCGCGGCGGGTGGGCCGTCTTCCTCGGCCGGTTCGTCGCGTTCTTCCGCGCGATGATGCCGGCCCTCGCGGGTGCGTCGCTCATGCCCTACCGGCGGTTCGTCGCGTTCAACGCCCTCGGCGGGCTCGTGTGGGGCGCGGGCTTCACCCTGCTCGGGTATCTTGCGGGGGCCTCCTACGAGGTCGTCGCGAAGGCGGCGGGGCGGGACATCGCGGCGGTCGTCCTCGTGGTCGCCGCGATCGCGTTCATCGTATGGCGCGTCCGGAAGGGCCGCGTCGAGCGGCGCGAGGAGCGCGCCTACGGGGTCTCCCACCCGAGCGAGCCGGGCCCACAGGCCGAGAACTGAGCGCAGGACGGCGCAGGCCGTCGCGCTCCACGCCTGCCTTTGGCTGGCCGCGCCTCACGACGGCTCCGGGCCGTCCACGAGGCGAGGCTCCTTCTGAAGCCCCGTGAGGCCGTTCCACGCAAGGTTGACGAGGTGGGCCGCGACCGTCTGCTTGTCCGGGCTGCGGGCGTCGAGCCACCACTGGCCGGTCATCGCGACCATGCCGACGAGCATCTGCGCGTACATCGCGCCGTCGCCCGCGCTGAAGCCCCGCGCGGCGAACTCGTCCGCGAGGATGTGCTCGACGCGGGCCGTGATGCGCGAAAGGATCGACGAGAGGGCCCCCGCCCCCTGCCCCGGGGGCGCATCCCGCACGAGGATGCGGAAGCCGTCGCTGCGCTCCTCAACGTAGGTCAGGAGGGCCATTGCGGCGCGCTCGACGAGGACGCGCGGCTTCGCGTCGTCCGGGAGCGAGCCCGTGATCGCGCGGACCAGCAGCTCGGACTCCTCCTCGACGACGATCCGGTACAGGCCCTCCTTCGAGCCGAAGTGCTCGTAGATGACGGGCTTGGTCACCCCGGCGGTCGAGGCGATCTCCTCGATGGTCGCGGCGTCGACCCCCTTGGCTGCGAAGAGCTGCCGCCCGATGTCGATGAGCTGCCGACGCCGCTCGGGCCCCGCCATGCGGGTCCTCGGGGCGGCGCGATCGATGCTCGGTTGGCTCACCGGACCATCCTAGGCGGCGGCCCGGCCCCCGGCCGCCGGACCGTTCCGGGCATGGCAGAATGGAGGATTGTGCCGCGCTGCGCCGGGAGTAGCCCGCGCGTGCGCCCGGCACGGTCCGCCCTGGTGTAATGGCAGCACGCCGGCCTTTGGAGCCGTGCAGTCTAGGTTCGAATCCTAGGGGCGGAACGCCGGGAGGGGACCCGCGCAGCCAGCCGACGGCGTCGGTCGGGCCACGTGGATAGAATGGCCGGGCGTGCGGGAACGCCTCCAGCGCGCCACGGACGCGACGACCAGGAGAGCCAGCGACAGTGAATGCGGAGAACCCCGGACAGCGTACGTCGGCACTTCGCCCGGAGGCTCCGCAGGCAGACGGCGCGCCCGCCGGGCCCGCCGCCGTCGTCGTCCTCGCGGCAGGCGCCGGGACGCGCATGAAGTCCCGCACCCCCAAGATCCTCCACGAGCTCGGCGGGCGCTCGATGGTCGCCCACGCGCTCGCCGCGGCGCGTGGCCTCGATCCGCAGCGGCTCGCCGTCGTCGTGCGCCACGAGCGCGACCGCGTCGCCGCGCACATCGCCTCGCTCGATCCCACCGCGCTCATCGTCGACCAGGACGAGATTCCCGGCACGGGCCGTGCCGTCGAGGTGGCCCTCGACGCGCTCGCGGCAGAGTCCGCCGTCGAGGGAACCGTCGTGGTGACGTACGGCGACGTGCCGCTCCTGAGCACCGACCTCCTGCGCGAGCTCGTGGCCCGCCACGAGGCTGAGGGCAACGCCGTCACCGTCCTCACGGCCGTGCTCGAGGACGCCCACGGCTACGGGCGCATCCTGCGCGACGAGACCGGGGCGGTCGCCGCGATCCGCGAGCACAAGGACGCCGACGACGACGAGCGCGAGGTCCGGGAGGTCAACTCCGGCATCTACGCGTTCGACGCGCGGGTCCTCTCCGACGCGCTGCGCCGCGTCACGACGGACAACGCCCAGGGCGAGAAGTACCTCACCGACGTCCTCGCGCTCGCGCGCGAGGCCGGCGGGCGCGTGGCCGCCCTCGTGACCGAGGACCGCTGGCAGGTCGAGGGCGCGAACGACCGCGTGCAGCTCCAGGCGCTCGCCGCTGAGCTCAACCGCCGCATCGTCGAGGCGTGGATGCGCGCGGGCGTCACGGTCGTGGACCCCGCGACGACGTGGATCGACGGCACCGTGCGCCTCGCCGAGGACGTCACGGTCAAGCCCAACACCCAGCTCCACGGGGCAACCGTGATTGAGCGCGACGCCGTGATCGGCCCGGACACGACGCTCACCGACGTCGTGGTCCGCGAGGGTGCGCACGTGCGCCGCACCGAGGGTACGAAGGCCGAGATCGGCCCGGGCGCGAGCGTCGGCCCGTTCACGTACCTGCGTGCGGGCACCGTCCTCGGGGCGGAAGGCAAGATCGGCGCGTTCTACGAGACGAAGAACGCCCAGATCGGGCGCGGCGCGAAGCTTTCGCACCTCGGCTACGTCGGCGACGCGGAGGTCGGCGAGGGCACGAACATCGGCTGCGGCAACATCACGGCGAACTACGACGGCGTCAACAAGCACCGCACGGTCATCGGCGCCCACGTGCGCACGTCGTCGAACACGGTCTTCGTGGCCCCCGTCACCGTCGGCGACGGCGCCTACACGGGCGCGGGCGCCGTCGTGCGCAAGGACGTTCCCGCGGGCGCTCTCGCGCTGAGCATCGCCCCGCAGCGCAACGCCGAAGGCTGGACGGAGGCGAAGCGGCCGGGATCGCCGTCGGCCATCGCAGCAGCCGCGGCGCGCGAGAAGCTTTCCCCCCAAGCCAGCACCCCCTCAACAGAAGAAGGCAAGTAGATGACCGAGATCACGGCCCACGGCGAGAAGCGCCTCGTCGTTGCGTCAGGCCGGGCCCATCCCGAGCTCGCGCAGGAGATCGCCAAGGAGCTCGGTACCGAGCTCCTCCCGACGTCGGCCTACGACTTCGCGAACGGCGAGACCTACGTGCGGTTCGAGGACAGCGTCCGCGGCGCCGACGCGTTCGTGATCCAGGCTCATCCGGCCCCGATCAACGAGTGGATCATGGAGCAGCTCATCATGATCGACTCGCTCAAGCGCGCGAGCGCGAAGCGGATCACGGTCGTCTCGCCCTTCTACCCGTACGCGCGCCAGGACAAGAAGCACCGCGGCCGCGAGCCCATCTCGGCCCGCCTCATGGCCGATCTCTACAAGACCGCCGGCGCCCACCGCCTCATGAGCGTGGACCTGCACACGGCGCAGATCCAGGGCTTCTTCGACGGGCCTGTCGATCACCTTATGGCCATCCCGCTCCTCGCCGACTACGTGCGCACGCGCGTGGATCTCAACAAGGTCACCGTCGTCTCCCCGGACACGGGCCGCGTGCGCGTGGCCGAGCAGTGGGCCGAGCGCCTCGGCGGCGCGCCGCTCGCGTTCGTCCACAAGACGCGCGACGTGACCGTGCCGAACCAGGCGGTCTCGAAGCAGGTCGTCGGCCAGATCGAGGGCCGCGATTGCGTGCTCATCGACGACATGATCGACACGGGAGGCACGATCGCGGGCGCCGTCCAGGTGCTCAAGAACGCGGGCGCGCGCTCCGTGATCATCGCGGCGACGCACGCGGTGTTCTCCGACCCCGCGCCGCGCCGGCTGTCGGAGTCGGGGGCGCGCGAGGTCGTCGTGACCAACACGCTCCCGATCGCCACGGACAAGCGCTTCGAGCAGCTCACGGTCCTCTCGATCGCCCCGCTCATCGCGCGCGCGATCCACGAGGTCTTCGACGACGGCTCCGTCACGAGCCTTTTCGACGGCCGCAGCTAGCGGCACACTCTTGCCTTCGCGGCCTCGTGCAGTCCCCTTACCGTTCGTGAAGTCCCCCTCAAGGTATCTTCGCGAGCGATAAGGGGACTGCTGCCGTCTGGTACGATAGTCGGCGAACCTTGGCGAGGGCCTGAACTGCTCAAGTGATGAAACTGGGCTGCGCAGAGCCGTGATCGACTGGGTCTGATTCTCCCGATGGTGCCTCGCGGCGCTTGCAGGACGTCTCGGATCATCGACGCCGTCCTCGCGCCAAGTCCCGACCCATCGAAGGAGCAACCATGAGCGAGAAGCTCGCCGCCCAGAAGCGCACCGAGTTCGGCAAGGGCTACGCGCGCCGCGCCCGCGCCGCCGGCAAGATCCCCGCAGTCATCTACGGCCACGGTGCCGAGCCGCTGCACGTCAACCTCCCGGGCCACGACACGACCATTGCGGTGCGCGTCGCGAACGCCCTCCTCACGATCGACATCGAGGGCGAGGAGCACCTCGCGCTCGTCAAGGACATCCAGCGTGACCCGGTCCGCCAGATCATCGAGCACATCGACCTGCTCACGGTCCGTCGCGGCGAGAAGGTCCAGGTGGACGTTCCCGTGCACGTCACGGGCGAGGCCGCTCCGGCCACGGTCGTCAACCAGGAGGCCGTGACCCTCACGGTCGAGGCCGAGGCGACCCACCTCCCGTCCGCGCTCGAGGTGAGCATCGAGGGCCGCGAGGCTGGCCAGCACGTTCACGCGTCCGACGTCGTGCTCCCGAAGAACGTCGCGCTCGTGACCGAGGCCGAGACGATCGTCGTCAACATCTCCGAGGCCGTCGCCGTCGCCGAGGAGCCCGAGGCCGAGGCCGCCGCGCCTGCCGCCGAGGCCGCGGCCGAGTAGGCAGGCAGTAGCCTTCTGGCAGAACCTCAGGCGGCCCGTCCCCCGTGGGACGGGCCGCCTTCGGCGTTGCGGCCTGCCCACGTCCGCAACCGACCCCTTCCCTAAGGAGCATCGATCCCGATGGCAGAGACCTGGCTCATCGTCGGCCTCGGCAACCCCGGCCCCAAGTACAGCGGGAACCGGCACAACGTGGGCCACATGGTCCTCGACGAGCTCGCGGGCCGGATCGGCGGCTCCTTCTCGTCGCACCGATCGCGCGCGATGGTGCTCGAGGGGCGCCTCGGGATCGGCGGCCCGCGCGTCGTCCTCGCGAAGCCGACCACGTACATGAACGAATCCGGCGGGCCGGTCTCCGGCGCCGCGAAGTTCTTCGGGATCGGGCCGGACCACGTCGTCGTCGTCCACGACGAGCTCGATGTCCCGTTCGACGCCGTGCGGCTCAAGCTCGGCGGGGGAGAAGGCGGGCACAACGGCCTCCGGGACATCACGAAGGCGCTCGGCACGAAGGACTACTACCGCGTGCGCGTTGGCGTCGGCCGCCCGCCCGGGCGCATGGACGCCGCCGACCACGTGCTCCGCGACTTCTCGTCGGCCGAGCGCAAAGACCTCCCGTTCGTGCTGTCGGAGGCCGCGGACGCCGTCGAGATCCTCGTGCGCGAGGGCCTCCTGAACGCCCAGCAGAAGCACCATCCCGCCAAGGCATGACCGCCCCTGCCTGACTGCCCCCTGCGGGTCACGAGTTGTCACAAAAGGGGCCCATATCGCCCCTCGGATGTGGCGAATCCGCTTCTTCGGGAACGGATTTGGCGACAGACCCTGCCGGAGTGTTGGGAATAGGGGGTATCTTGTGGGCACTGCATACGCGGGAGGCCAATGGGGAGGGGCAATGCGGTGGACCAGCGGTGTGTCCGAGCGTCGTCAGAACGGTGCGCGGTCCTTCGCTGCTGACCGCGTCCAGTGGGCGCGGAGCGTCCGCACCGACGAGCTCCGCGCCGCGCAGGACGCCCTCCGGGATTCGCGCAGCTACGGCATCGCCATCACGGGGGAGCGGGACATCGGCAAGGGCGCGTTCCAGACCGCGCTCGTCCGCTCGCTCGCCCCCGACATCTATGCCCAGACCCTGCGCAGCACGATGGTGGGCACGGAGACGCCGTACGGCGCGCTCGCCCCCCTCCTGGCCCGGCTCCCCGACGAGGACCTCGAGAGCCCGAGCGCGACGATGCGCGGGATCATGGAGACCCTGCGGGAGGACGCGGCCGGCCGGCAGGCGGTCATCGCCCTCGAAACGCCCGGCGGGCTCGACGAGCTCAGCACGGCGACCCTTGTCAACCTCATGATGACCGGCACGGCGAAGGTCATCGTCGTCGCCGACCGCACGAGCGACCTCCCGGAAGACTTCCACTGGATGCTCACCGAGCAGCGCATCCGCGAGATCCAGCTCGATCTCGTGCCCTCGGAGAAGACCGAGGAGGTGCTCCAAGAGGTCCTCGGAGGCATCGTGCCGAGGACCGTCGCCCAGATGCTCCACGCCATGGCGCACGGCAATCCCGAGATCCTCTACCGCATCGTGGGCGACTTCCTCGTCTCCGAGCAGCTCCGCTCGACCGACGGCGTCTGGACCCTCGCGGACGACGCCGAGTCGACTCGCAGCCGCGAGATCGACGACGTCGTCCGCGCGCGAGTGGAGCGCGAGCCCACCGAGGTGCAGACGGGCATCGAGGCGCTCGCGTGCGCCCGCAGGCTCCCGCTCGAGCGGCTCACGGCCGTCTTCGGCGTCTCGACGGTCGCCGCGATGGACGAATCGGGCCTCATCCAGGTCGAGGACGCCGACAGGCACTCCGTCGCGCTCGCAGACCCCGTCATGGCCGAGGTCGTGCGGGGCTGGCTCAGCGTCCCTCGGCGGCGCGAGCTGCGCGCGCTCGTGATCGGCCCGGACGAGCCGCCGCTCGCGTCCCTCGGCGTCGTCGAGCTCCTTGGCTACGCCGCGTGGACGCGCGAATGCCAGACCGTGCTCCCGGCCAGCCACGCGATCGCGGCGGCCGGCGCGGCGCTCAAGCTCTACGACCCCCGCTTCGCCCTCGACTGCCTAGAAGGCCTCCCGCGCGTGCGCGGGCTGTGGGCCACCGTGCAGCGGCTCCGCGCCAACGCGCACCTCGCGCTCGGCCTCCCGATCCAGGCGCACGCGTTCCTCGAGCAGGTCTCCGAGGAGGAGCTTTCCGCGCTTCCGCCCGTCGATTTCGCCGCGTTCGTCGAGTCGCTCGCCGCGGTCAAGCGTTCGACGCCGGGGCGCGGCGCCGAAGTGCCGGCGCTCATCGTCGAATCGCGCACGCGCCTCCTCGTGACCTCGGGCCTGACCGACGTGGACGACGACGACGTGCGCCGCGCGATGGCGATCCTCGAGCTCGTCGAGTTCGAGGACGCGGCGGCGAGAGGCGACTTCGCGCCGATCCTCGAACGTCTCGAGCTCGCGGCGGCCGGCGCCCCAGGCTGGGACGACGAGCTCCGCCTGCGGGCCGCGTGCGTCCTCATGCAGGCCCAGGTGATGGTCGGCCGCGAGGACGAGGCCCTTGCGACGCTCCACCGGGTCTCGAGCGAGCTCGCCGGCCCCGCGGGGACCCCGCGCGTGCGCCACGAGTTCGGGAACCGGGCGTTCGACGTCCTCCTCTACAACGGCCACTGGCGCCAGTGCCTCGCGCTCGTCCGCTCGGTGGGGCACACGACCGTTCCGGGACTGCGCATCGAGGGTGCGCAATATGAGCTCGCGGCCGGAGTCGCCCTCGTCTACGCGGGCCGCGGCTCCGAGGCGCTCTCCCTGCTCCTCGCGGCGATTGCCCAGCTCGAGCAGGGCCGCGCCCGCCCCTACCTCGGCTGCGCCTACGCCGCGACGGCGTTCGCGTTCGCCCAGCAGGGTGACGCCGCGGCCGCGCGCAACTACCTCGACAGGGTCGAAGGCTGGGTGTGGCCTTGCAGCTACTCGGTGAATGCCTCGATGGAGTTCTGCGCCGACATGGCGCGCCGCTGGATCGGCGAGCGCGGCGCGGCGGCGCGCCTCGTCGAGGCCGCGCGGGAGGACATCCGTTCCGGCCGGTGGACGATGGCCGGCATCAAGCTCGTGGGCGCGACAGTTGACGCGGGGCCCGAGGAGCTCGCGCTCCTCGAGGAGGTGTGCGCGCACCGTCAGGGCGCGCTCGCCGAGCTCGGCCGGCGGCTCGCCCGCGGGACGCGCCTGCGCAGCCTCCCCGATCTCATCGCCGCCTCCGACCTCTCGGCGGGGCTCGAGCTGGACACGCTCGAGTCGCGCTGCACCGCCGTCGGCCTCGACATCGCGCGGGACACGGGCGACGTCCGCTCCGCGCGCATCCTGCAGGCGCGCCTCGACAGGCTCACGGGCCTCGTCGAGGTGCTCCCGGTGGTGCCTCAAAGCCTCGGTCCGCTGCTCACCGCGAGGGAACGCGAGGTCGCGGTCCTTGCGGCGCGCGGTGAGTCGAACCGCACGATCGCCGAGGAGATGGGGCTCTCAGTGCGCACGGTCGAAGGCCATCTGTATCAGGTGTTCTCGAAGCTCGGGATCACGTCCCGCGCCGAGCTCGGCGGGCTCCTGTGATGGGCCGCGGGCCGGAGGGTTCGCTCCTCATCGGGCGCGAGCGCGAGACGGCCCGCTGCGCGGCCATGCTGCGCGACCGCGTCCCCGCCGTCCTGCTCCTCGGGGAGACCGGCGTGGGGAAGTCCGCGCTCGTCGCCGCGGTCCGCGAGGAGCTCGCGGACTATGCCGAGACGTTCGAGATCCACGGGAGCCCGTCCCTCCAGCGCGTGCCCTACGGCGTGCTCGCCCCGTTCCTGGGAGGCCTGCCGACCCAGCAGGCCGGATCGCGGATCGCCGTCCTGAGGGCGTTCTGGCGGCGCGTCGAGGAGCTCAGGGACGAGAGCGAGAGCCGCCTCATCCTCGTGATCGACGACGCCCATTCGATCGATGCCCTGAGCGCCGAGGTCATCGCGGAGCTCGTCGGCGCGGGGTGGGCGCAGGCCCTCGTGACGTCCCCAGACGGTGCCCTGCTTCCGCCCCCGCTCATGCAGCTGTGGATCGACGGGGGCGCGGAGCGGCTCGACCTCGAGCCGTTCTCGGAGGCCGAGGCGACGAGCTTCCTCGAAGCGGCCCTCGGCAGCCGCGTGCTGCCCTCGACGGCGCGGCGGCTCTGGCGCGACTCGCAGGGCAACCCCATGCTCCTCCGCTGCCTCATGGACGAGGACCGGCGGGCGGGGGCCCTCGTCGAGCGCCGGGGCACGTGGGTGCTCGCCACGGAGCCCGAGCGGCACGGGGACGGCCTTGTAGGCCTCGTGCGGGACCAGCTCCAGCGGCTCTCGTCCGAGGAGCGCGAGGCGCTCATGCTCGTCGCGGTCGCGCAGCCGGCGGCGCTCGGCCTTGTCGAGGGCCAGTTCGGGACCGACGTAGTGCGCAGCCTCGTCGCGAAGCGGCTCGTGCTGCCGCCCACGGGCGCGGACGGCTCACTCCGACTGCGGCACGTCGTGTATGGGGAGGCCATCTACCAGCTCATCCCGCTGAGCCGCTCCCTGTGGCTCCAGCAGCTCGCCACGGAGCACCGCGCCCGCCAGCTCGCGACGGCGGACGGCCTCCTGTGCGCCGTCTCGTGGGCGCTAGGCTGCGGGCTCGTGCTCGACGACAGGACCTACCTCAGGGCGGCCCAGCTCGCGGCCCGGCTCGGCGAGAACTCGCTCGCGCTCCGCGCCGCGGACGAGGTCCGCTCGCCGGAGCACGCCGCCGATGTGCGGCTCGTCCGCGGCCTCGTGGCCTACAGCAGGAACCATCACGCCGACGCCGTGGGGTTCCTCGAGCCCTCGCGCGAGCTCGACGCGGAGGGGATCCTCGTCTCGGGCCTCCTGTGGCTCTACAGCCGCGACACGCTCGGCCATCCGCATGACGAGATTGCGCGCGACATCCGCCGGCTCGCGTCCGAGGGCGGCGGCCCGTGGGACCTCCTGCGCCTCGTGTACCTTTCCCTGGCCGGCGACTACGGGGGCCTCGAGGTGGGGCTCGCGTCGTGGCGGGGCGCGGAGGCGACCGAGCGTTCCGCGGTGGAGCGCGGAGTCGCCGCGGCGCTCGAGGCCGAAGTGCTCGCGTGCCGTGGGCTCCTGCTCGAGAGCATGACGGCGGCGTCCCGCGCGATCGAGCTGCTCGCCCCGATCGAGTTCACGGGGTGCCTCTCCGAATTCGTGGCGGTCCGCTATGTGTACGCCGGCGTGTCCGCGGGGCAATGGGACGCTGTCGAGTCGATTCCCGTGCGGTTCGCCGCGCCTCCGCTCCAGGAGGCGTCGTTCCAGCTCACGGCGACGCTCCAGTGCGCGCGGGGCCTCGCGCTCCTGCGGCAGGGCCGTTTCGGGCCGGCGCTCGCGATCCTCGAGCCGACGCTCGAGGAGCTCCGCGTGAGCGACGCCCAGCACGTGTTCCGGCTGTGCGCGGCGGCCGCGGCGTACGCGGCCGCGAAACTCGGGGACTGGGGCCAGGCGGCCGACTTCCTCGAGGACTCGCGGAACCGGGAACGGGTCTCGGCGTCGATCGTCCGGCCCATCGCGGAGCTCTTCGAGGCGGCCGCGGCGTGCGCGATCGAGCCGGACGACCATTCGCTCGCGCGGTTCGAGAAGGTCGTCGACGCCGCGACACGCGGGACTCGCCGCGATGTGTGCCTCCAGGCGCTCTTCCTGTGGTTCGAGGCGGGGCAGCGGGACCGCCTCGACGAGCTCCTCAGTGTCGCGTGGCCCATGGAGGGGGAGTGGGCCGAGGCCGCTGTCCTCCTCGGGGCGGCGTTCGCGGAGGGCAGCGCGGACTCCCTGCGCTCGGCGGCGGATGCGCTCCGGAGTGCGCTCTACCCGCGGCTCGCGCGCGAATGCTACGCGGAGGCGTTCGCGCAGCTCGAGAACACACCGTCGCGCAACGAGGCGCGGGCCGCGTGGGAGGGGCAGCGCGCGTGCGAGGCGGAGCTTGGGGAGACCGAGGCGCAGCCGCAGCCCTCGGCGTCCGCGGGCGAGCTCACGCGCCGCGAGCGCCAGATCGTCGCGCTCGCCATCAGCGGCCTGAGCGACCGCGACATAGCGGACCGGCTCACGGTCTCCGTCCGCACGGTCGAGGGCCATCTCTACCGCGCCTATTCGAAGCTCGGGGTGGGCAGCAGGGAACAGCTTTCCTCGGCCGTCGGACTCGCTCCCGAGAATGAGTACACCGCGCCGCGGAGCAAGTAGCGGGCGGCGGCAGCTTTTCGCCAATCACGTACTCTCCACTCATGTCCTGAGCCCTCTGACGTGGGAACGTTAATCGCGTAGCCGGACCTCAGGACCGGCATCCGGCACAGGCCCCGGGGATGGCCTCCCAAGGACCGAGCCGGCGACGACGGAACCTCCCCGAGACCAAGGTTCCTCCCCCAGCCGTCGCCGGCTCTTTTTGGTGCCCGAGGTCGATAGCCCAGATGGTTCACGCTCGTGGGAGAATGTATTCCGGCATAAAGCCGTTACGTAATTCCCCAGACTGTGAGAAGGAGCCGCCACCGTGGCCCTCGTCAGCATTCCGGCAACCCTCCACTCGCCCGCGGGCGCAGAACTCGACGACACCGAGGCCGAGCGTATCCGCCACGACTTCCCGGCCCTGGGGCAGGAAGTCAACGGCCACCCGCTCGTCTACCTCGACTCGGGTGCGACGTCCCAGAAGCCCCGCAGTGTGCTCGAGGCCGAGCAGGACTTCTATGAGACGCGGAATGCTGCTGTGCACCGTGGTGCCCACGATCTCGCCGTGCGCGCGACCGACGCCTACGAGGATGCGCGGGCGAACGTGGCCGCCTTCGTCGGCGCCGAGCCGGAGGAGCTCGTGTGGACGTCGAACGCGACGGAGGCCCTCAACCTCGTCGCGTACGCGCTCTCGAATGCGAGCCTTTGGGCCGAGCGGGGCCGCGGCGGAAGCGAGCTGCGACGCTTCGCCCTCGGCGCGGGCGACGAGATCGTCGTGACCGAGCTCGAGCACCACGCCAACCTCATCCCGTGGCAGGAGCTCGCCTTCCGCACGGGAGCGGCGCTGCGCTACATCCCGGTCGACGACGAAGGCCGGCTCGACCTCGCGGGGGCGGCCCGGATCGTGGGGTCCCGCACGCGGGTCCTCGCGTTCTCGCATGCCTCGAACGTGCTCGGTGCGGTGAGCCCCGTCGGAGAGCTCGTGGGCCTCGCCCGACGCGTCGGCGCGCTCACGGTCCTCGACGCGTGCCAGTCCGCGCCCCACATGCCCATCGACGTCAAGGCCCTCGACGTGGACTTCGCCGCCTTCTCCGGGCACAAGATGCTCGCGCCGACCGGCGTCGGCGCCCTCTACGGCCGGGCCGAGCTGCTCGACGCGCTTCCGCCGTTCCTCGTGGGCGGCTCGATGATCACGAGGGTGACGATGGAGCGCGCCGAGTACATGCCTTCGCCGCAGCGCTTCGAGGCCGGCACCCAGCGGGTCTCCCAGACGGTTGCGCTGTCCGCAGCCGTCGACTACCTGCGGGAGACCGGGATGGCGCGGATCGCCGCGCGAGAGGCCGAGCTCGGCGCCCGGCTGGCCGAGGGCATCGCCGCGATCGACGGCGTGCGGCTCCTCGGCCCGGCGCCCGGCGAGGAGTGGTATGGCCACAGGCGCTTCGGGCTCGCGGCGTTCGACGTCGAGGGCGTTCACGCGCACGACGTCGGCCAGTACCTCGACAGCCTCGGCATCGCCGTGCGCGTGGGCCACCACTGCGCCCAGCCGCTCCACCGCCGCCTCGGCCTCACGGCGTCGACGCGGGCGAGCGCGTATCTCTACACGACTGAGGGGGACGTGGACGCGTTCCTCGCCGGTCTTGCCGAGGTCCGCCCGTATTTTGGCGCCACCGCCTTTGGCGCGAGCGCAAGGAGCCCCCGATGAGCCTCGACTCCCTCTACCAGCAGGTCATCCTCGAACACTCGAAGGAACGGCACGGGAGCGGCTTCGGCGGCGGGCAGAGCGAGCCCCCGGACGTGGAGGGCGCGGCGCACGGCGAGTCCCATCAGCTCAACCCCGTGTGCGGGGACGAGGTCACTGTGCGGGTCGAGGCCCGGGACGGGGCGATCGCGAGCCTCCGGTGGGAAGGGCACGGCTGCTCGATCTCGATGGCCTCGGCGTCCGTCCTGCACGACCTCGCGGAGGGCGCGACGGCGGACGAGTTCCACGAGGTCGTCGATGCGTTCCGCGACATGGTGCGCTCGCGCGGGAAGGTCTCGGGCGATCCCGATATCCTCGGCGACGCCGCGGCGTTCGAAGGCGTATCGCGGTATGTCGCGCGGGTCAAGTGCGCGATGATCGCGTGGGTCGCGGCAGAGGACGCGGCACGTCAGGCCGGAGTCTGACCCAGGGCCTTCCCCGCTGAGAAGTCCTCCCGACGGGTGGTCCTGCCAGGAGGACTTGCGGTTCCCTGTTGCGGAGGACCATCTACGGCGTACGCTATGCCTGAACTCGGGCGGTGTGTCGCAGCCGCCACCGGGGGGAGGCATGACATGCTGAGGGATTCTGCCGTCTCGGCGCTGCCGCGGCGGGCTATCAAGCCGTCGCAAGAATCAGCCGAACGCCAGGCAGATCGCCTCCGGTGGGCGATGCTTGTGCGCCAGGGCGAACTCGATGCGGCGGTCCGTGCCCTCACGGATCCGCACTCCCTCGGGACCGTCGTCACCGGCCCTCCGGGCGTTGGGAAGTCGTTTCTTGCAAGCGCCGTCCTGAACTCGCTCGCCTCGCAGATCTATCCGCTGCGCCTCCGCACCTCGACCACGGGGCCGACGTCGGACTACGCGTGCCTCGGGGCGCTCCTCGCGCGCCTGCCCAAGGGCGCGTCGTCGTCGCCCACGGGCCTCATGCTCGCCGTCGAGCGCATGCTGCGCGAGGACTCCGGCGGGCACCCGGCCGTGCTCGTCGTCGAATTCTCGGGGACCCTCGACGAGGGCAGCATCGGCGTGCTGCTCCATCTGCTCCTGAGCGGCACCGCCAAGCTCCTCGCCGTCGCCCAACGGGCCACAGACCTTCCGGCCGACTTCCTCCGGCTCGTGCGGCGCGGCCGCCTCGCGGAGGTCCCGCTCCGCGGGATCGGCGTTCCCGAGACCCGGCTCCTCGTCTCGGCGCTCGTCGAGGGGCGCGTCGCGTCCTCGGCCGTGGGCGAGCTGCACCACGCGTGCGGCGGGAACCCGACCGCCGTGCAGGGCATCGTGCGCCGCGAGCGGGCGACGGGCAACCTTCACCGCCGGGGCGGGGTATGGACGCTCGACGGCGCGGTCGAGCCGGAGCAGGGGAGCGGCACCGACGAGATCATCCGGGCCCGGTGGGCCCGCGAGCCGCAGGACGTCCGCGAGGTCATCGAGCATCTCGCCGTGGCCCGGCGGGTCCCGATTGCGGGACTCGCCGGGCTTTTCGGTTCCGAGGTGCTCGTGGACATGGAGGACCGCGCCCTCATCGCCGTCGACGCAAGCGAGCACCGGTGCGCGTACCTGCGCGAGCCGCGCATGGCCGAGCTCGTGCGCGAACGGCTCGGGCCCGACCGGCACCGCGAGCTCGCGTCCCTCACGTCCCTCGGGGGAGCGGCCGAGGAAGCTGGGCTCGACCGCGAGGACCTTGTCTCCTACGTCGAGTGGACGCTTGGCGTCGGCGGGCCCGCGAACGCGGACCTCGTGGTGCACGCAGCCCGCGCCGCGATCGCCCTCTTCGAGCCTCGCCGGGCCCTCGACCTCCTTGACCGCGCGGGCGAGCTCGGCGGGCACACCGCGATCGAGGCCGCCTTCCAGCGCGCGGGCGCGCTCTCGCTCCTCGAACGGCGCGACGAGGCTCTCGACGTGCTCGACTCCGTGCCGGGCCAGTGGCTCGACGAGCTCGGGCCCGCGGACCTGGCCCGGCACGCGGCCGCCAAGTCCGAGCTCCTCGCGTGGCTCCCCGAGCGCGGAGACGCCCGCGACCCCCTCCACGTCGCGTGGGACGCTCTCGCGTTCCGCGAGGGATCCGACGCCTCCGAGCTCCGCGGCGCGGCCGAGGTCCTCGACCTCGCCGAGTACCGCATGCACGTGTTCCGCGGCGATTTCGCGGCCGTGCTCGATGCCCTCGAGACGGCCACCCGCCGCACGGGCTCGAGCGAGGAGTTCCGGCGCGAGGCCTCGCTCCTGCTCGCCCAGGGGTGGGCCGCGTGCGGGCGGGAGGCGGACGCCGCAGCCCTCATGTCCGCCTACGGCTTCGGCGCTCTCGGCTTCGCGCCGCCGCAGCACCCGGACGACGACGCCTACCTCACCGCGGCGTTCGCCGTGTGGATCGCCAACGGTGACTGGAAGCGGTGCGTCGACCTCTTCGAGACCTATGTGGACCGCGGCGGGCGGCGGCTGAGCCTGCGCGGAGGGATCGCCGAGCTGTTCCTCGCGATGGCGTACGTCATGGCGGGCCGGGGCACGTCCGCGCTCGAGCCCGCGCTCAACGCCGTCGCCCAGCTCGAGGAGTTCCCCGCGCTCAACGCGCTCCGCGCCGCGTACGCGACGACGGCCTTCGCGTACGCGCAGGTCGGCGACTCGGGAGAGGCCGCGAGGTTCCTCGAGCACGCGGCCGGGTGCGATGCCCTCGCGCCGTGGCTCTTCGAGTTCATCGCCGAGTTCTGCGAGGGCATGGCGCGCCGCTGGCTCGGCGAGCCGGGCGGGGCCGAGCTGCTCCTCGGCCGGGCGGAGGACGACGAGGCCGCGGGCCGCATGTCCTCCGCCGGCATCAGGGTGTTCGGCGCGAGCATCCCCGGCACCGAGCGCGAGTTCCTGTGGATCGAGCGGCTCGGGCATCGACGCCAGGGCCCGCTCGCGCATCTCATGGCCGCGGTCGCGGCGGCCTCCCGGCGCAAGGACGCGGAGGCGCTGCTCGACGCCGCCGAGTTCGCGTACGAGATGGAGCTCGATGCCGTCGAAGCCCGCTGCGCGGCCCTCGCCCTCGACTTCGCGCGCGACCGCGGCGAATCCGCCGCCGCGGGCCGGGCCCAGACGCGGCTCGACCGGCTCACGCGCATCCTTCCGACGCTCCCGCTCGTCCCGCAGGTCCCGGCGCCCGTGCTCACCGAGCGCGAGCGCCAGATCGCGGTGATGGCGGCCTCGGGCGCCTCGAACCGCGACATCGCGGACGCCGTGGGCGTCTCGGTGCGGACGGTCGAGGGCCACCTGTATCAGGTGTTCATGAAACTCGGGGTCTCTTCGCGCAGCGGGCTCGACGGGCTGGTCTGACAATGCTGGGGAGTTTGGGGGCGACGTTGGCGGAGAAGGCCGGGATCAAATCCGTCGTCGAGACGACGCGGCGGGACATCGCGGCCGCCGCGACGGAGGCGCTGCGCAGGGAGGGGGCGGGCGCCGTCCTCGTCGTGGGCAAGGGGGGCTCGGGCAAGACCCACGTCCTCGACGCCGTCGTGCGCTCGCTGGGGAACGACGTCGAGGTGCTCGAGATCAGCACGGGCCGGAGCCTGCGATCCGTCATGTACGCCGCTCTCATCGAATGCCTCCCGAAGCTCGCGCCGGAGGAAGTCCAAGACCGGATCGGCGTCCTCCGCGCCTTGTGGGCCGAGCTGCACCGCCGCTCGGGCGAGGCAGAGCGGCCGGTTGTCCTCGTCGTCGACGACGCGCAGGATCTCGACGACGGCTCGGCGGGCCTCATCGCGGAAGCGGTCGCGTCGTCGTGGGTCCGGCTCCTCGCCGCGGCGACAACACGCGGCGGGCTCCCGCGGGACTTCCTCGACATGTGGCACGACGGGATGGCCGAGCGCGTCGAGCTCGCGCCCCTGAGCCTTGCCGAGAGCCAGGCCGCCGCCCAGGAGCACCTCGGGGGAACCCTCTCGGTCACGGCGGCCGGAGTCCTGCACCGCCTCAGCGGAGGCAATCCGCTGCACCTCCTCTCGCTCATCGACGAATCCGTCGCTGCCGGGACGCTTGTGCGCAGACGCGGCATCTGGCTCCTCACCGGCGCGTTCGCGAGCAGCGGCAACGCGCTCGCCGAGCCCGTGCGCAGCAGCATGGAGGCTCTGGACCCGGCCGAGCGGGACCTGCTCATCCTCGTCGCGCTCACCGAACCCCTTCCGCGATCCGCCGCGCGCGTGCTCGCCGACCGCGAGATCCTCGACAGGCTGACCGATCTCGGGTGGTTTATCGAGGGCCCCGACGGAATTCGCATCCGGCATGCGCTCGAGGCGGACGCCGTGCGGCGTATGACGACGGCGACGCGGAGGCTCCACCTCTACCGCCGCGCGCTCGCGCTCGGCGGCGACGAGCTCCGGCAGCCGGCCAACGAGCTGCGCCTCCTCGAGCTCGCGCTCGACACGGGCGCGTCCCTGCCCGCCGCGGAACTCGTCCGGGGCGCGGCCGCGGCGGTGCGCAGCTTCCGCAACGAGCTCGGGCTCCGCGCCGCGTCGCTCGTGGACCGCGCGGCGGAACGCTCGCTTGCCCGCGGCGTCGTTGCCCGCGCCCATCTCAACCTCGGCGATCCGCCGGCTGCGCTCGCCGTCCTCTCCTCGGGCCCCGCGGTGCCGTCCGACGTGCAGGACGTCCTCGTGGGGACCCTCGTGAAGTTCACCGCGCGGCTCGCCCTCGGCGAGCTCGAGCAGGTCGAGGGCGACGTCGCGGACCTCGAGAAGGCGGCCGACGGCGTCGACCGCCGCACGGGGTCCGGCGGCGTCCCGTTCGGGCCGGGCGCGCGCGAGGCAGTCCTCCGGCGGGCACGGCTCATCCGTGCCCTCGCCGCCGCCGAGCGCGGCGATTTCGCCGCCGTCGGCTCGGCCCTCGACCACGACGGGAAGCTCCCGCAGGCGATCGCGGCCCCCGCGATCGAGCGGGGCCTTTGGCTCGTGCTCGACTCCGCCGTCCAGTGGGCTGCCGGGCATTTCGAGGCTTCGGCCCGCGCTGCCGGGCTCGCGCTCTCCGACTCGGACCTCGACGACGAGCATTTCCCGTTCGAGGAGCGCGCTCTCGTGCGCTATCTTGTCGCCGCCCTCTTCTCCGGGGACTGGGCGGGCGTGGACGGCGCCGTCGCGGCGTACCCGGACACCCACTTGCGGTCGATCGTCGTCTTCGGGCCGAGCCTCTATTGCGCGCGGGCAATCGCCCTCGTGCGGCAGGGCCGCGAAGCCGAGGCCGAGTCCATTCTGCGCGACGTCGTCGAGAACCTCGAGCTCGCGGACCCGCTTCAGCTACTCGGCCTCGCCTCGGCCGTGGCCGCCCGGGCCGCCGCGGCGGCAGGCAATGCCACGGCCGCCCGGCAATATCTCGCGCGGGCCGAAGCGACGGCGGGGCTCGGGAGCGCCGACCTGCGGGGCCTCGCGGCGATGCACCGCGTGGGCGCCCTCGAACTCCTCGAGCCGGGCACGGGCCTCGCGCGCCTCGAGGCGATCGCGGAGGAGAACCGCGCCGCGGGGCGCCCCGGCTGGGAACTCGTGGCACGCATCCTCGGATTCGAGCTCGGGGCCACGGACACCGACGGTCGGGGGGCGGAACTCGCGGCCGCGGCGGAAGGGCCGTGGGCGCGCGCGTGGGGCGCGTGGGCCAGGGCAGAGGCCAGGGAAGACGCCGAGGGGTACCTCACGGCGGGAGGGCTGTTCCACGATCTCGGGATGTACCGCCGGGCGAGGGCCGCTTACGCGCGGGCCGCCGGCTGCTTCGACGCGGACGGCGATCGGGCGGCGGCTCGGCACGCGGGCGCCCTCGCGCGCACCTGCGAGGGGCTACCCGGATCTGGCGACGCCGGCGAGAAGGAAGAGGCAATCCTCTCCTCTCTTCGGCTCAGCCCCCGCGAGCAGGACGTCGTGGACCTCGCCGTCGACGGCCTGAGCGACCGCCAGATCGCGGACCAGCTCCACCTCTCCGTGCGCACGGTCGAAGGCCACCTCCACCGCAGCTACGCGAAGCTCGGAATCCGGAGCCGCGACGAGCTCCGGGACGCCGTCAGCGAGTGACCTGGCCCCGAGCGGCCACGCGCACCGCAACCCGCCCCTGACGAGGGAAGACACCGCCCCGACGAGTATTGCGCGTACCCTGCCGCAGCCGACTGCGCAGTGTACGCGTGGTACTCGGTACCCCTCCTGCGTACTCGCCAAGGGTTCACCCCCGTAGAGGCCCGGAAAGCTCGGGTACCGACTACTGGTGATTTGCCGTTCCGGGAGGTCTGTACTGGTTGGCGTGAGGGATCGGCAACAACGCGGGTCCCAATTGGGGAAAACCGAGGAGCTGTCATGTCTGTGGGGACGCAGCAGCAGATAACGCACTCGATCGCGTCATGGCGGCCGCGGCTCGCATCCGCCATCGGGTTCGGAGGCCCCGCGGCGCGCATCGCCCGCTCGGCCAAGGCACAGGCGTGGCCCAAGCGCTACGCCGCCTACCTCTGGGGCGCCGACACTGCGGTCATCCTCGCCGCGGCCAGCGTGGGCGTCGTCTTCGGCGACGCACGGCCCCTGACCGCCGGAGCGCTCGCCGTCGTCGTCGGCCTGTGGCCCTTCGTGCTCGGCCTGTACGGCACCAGGGAGGCCTCGGTCCTCGGGATCGGCGCCGAGGAGTATCGGCGGGTCGTCGCCGCGTCGTTCCAGTTCTTCGCCGTCCTCGCCATCGCGGCGCTCCTCCTCGGTGATTCGCTCCCCGAGCACGGCGCGGCCGGCCTGCTGCCGGCGCGCGTCGTCGTCTTCGTCTTCGGCTGCGGGCTCGTCGGGCTCCTCGCGCTCCGCTGGGGGAGCCGCCGCTGGCTCAACCGGCAGCGGCACATCGGGCTCTACCTGACCCCCGCCGTCGTCGTCGGGGAGCCCGAGGACGTGCGCTACGTGGTGCGGCGCATCGCCGCAAGCGAGGGCGCCCCCTACAACGTGCTCGGCGCAATCCTCCCGGGCGGGCGGCGCGGCCAGTCGCTCGCGGTCGACGGCAACCGGCTTCCCGTGCTGAGCTCGACGGACGACGTCGTCCGCACGGTCGCGCTCAAGAAGGCTGCCGCCGTCATCATCGCCGGGCCCGTCCCGGGCGGCAACAAGTACGTGCGCGAGCTCGGCTGGAACCTCGAGCAGCACGACGCCGAGCTCGTCCTCGCCTCCTCTCTCACGAACGTGGCGGGGCCACGCATCCACTGGCGGCCCGTCCAGGGACTTCCGCTCATGGAGGTCGACCTCCCGCACTACACCGGCGCGAAGCATGTCGTGAAGCGCGTCATGGACCTCGTACTCGGCACCGCGGCCCTTGTGGTCCTCGCCCCTGTGCTCGCGGTCCTCGCGCTCATCGTGCGTTTCGACTCCCCGGGACCGGTCCTGTTCCGGCAGGAGCGCATCGGCAAGGATGGGCGGCCGTTCGCGATGCTCAAGTTCCGCTCGATGGTCGAGGAGGCCGAGACGAAGCTCGACGTGCTCGAGGCGGAGAACGAAGGCGCGGGGGTGCTCTTCAAGGTCAATGACGACCCCCGCGTGACGCGCTGCGGGCGCTGGATGCGGAAGTACTCGCTCGATGAGCTGCCCCAGCTGATGAACGTCCTCAAGGGCGAGATGAGCCTCGTGGGGCCGCGCCCGCCGCTCGGACGCGAGGTTGGCGCGTACGAACGCTACACGCGCCGCCGGATGCTCATCAAGCCGGGCGTCACGGGACTGTGGCAGATCAGCGGGCGTTCGGGCCTCGACTGGGACGACTCGGTCCGCCTCGACCTCTACTACGTGGAGAACTGGTCGATCATGGGGGACCTCATGATCCTGTGGCGCACGCTACGCGCCGTGATCGCCCACGTGGGGGCCTCCTGATCCGGAAAGAGGACCGTGTCGCAGACCCCGTCGCAGACAGTGCCACAACCGCCGAGAGGAGAGGACATGACCGATCCGCATTCGCTCATCCCGTTCCGGGGCCAGGGCCCCGGGAGCGGGATGTCCGGGGCTTCGCTCGGTGTTGCTGTCGTCGGGGCGGGCTATTGGGGTTCCCACCTCGCACGGACCTTCTATCGCTCCGACGAGTGGGACCTCATTGCGGTGTGCGACCTCGACCTCGACCGCGCGGCGGCGCTGGCGGGGCTCTGCGGGGCGAAGGCCTTCGGCTCGCTCGACGAGGCGCTCGACACGGTCGACGTCGATGCCGTTGCCATCGCGACGCCCGCGAGGACCCACTACGGCGTGGCCCTCACGGCGCTTGGGGCCGGCAAGCACGTGCTTGTCGAGAAGCCGCTCGCGGACCGCTGGGACAAGGGCGCGGACATGGTGCGGGCCGCCCAGGAGGGTGGCCTCGTGCTCATGGTCGACCATACGTATTGCTTCACCCCGGTTGTGCAGAAGATGCGCGAGCTCCTTCTCGGCGGGGAGCTCGGAGACATCCTGTACGTGGATTCGGTGCGGATCAATCCCGGACTCGTCCAGCCGGACGTCGACGTGTTCTGGGACCTCGCCCCGCATGACCTCTCGATCCTCGACTTCGTCCTGCCCGACGGGCTGACCCCGGACGCGGTCTCGGCGCACGGCGCCGATCCCCTCGGAACGGGGCGCGATTGCGTGGGCCACCTCTCCTTTGATCTGCCCGATGGAGCGATGGCCCACATCCACGTCAACTGGCTGAGCCCCCCCAAGATCCGTCAGATGGTCGTGGGCGGGACACGGCGGACGCTCGTGTGGGACGACCTCAGCCCGCGGCAGCCGCTCAGCGTCTATGACTGCGGCGGCCAGCTGCCGATGCACGGAGGCCGCAGGTCGCGCAGCGCTCTGGAGCGAGGGGACGGCTCGGGGGATAGGTGGTCACCCGCGCTGCCCGAGCGGGAGGCCTTGGGGCAGATGGTCGGCGAGTTCGCCGGGTCGATCAGGTCGGGCAGGCCGTCGACGTCGAGCGCATCGTCGGCGCTCAGGGTCCTCAGGGTGCTCGAGGCTGCGGGGCGGAGCCTCCAGAGGGACGGTGCCCAGGCGCCGATCGATGCTGGCACGAATGCCGTCCCCGGGTCAGCCAGGCAATCCGGTTCAGTCAGGCAGGAGGCAGGGGCATGACGGTATTGGCGGGAGCGTGCGTGCTCGTGACGGGCGGGGCGGGGACGATCGGCTCGACGATCGTCGACCAGCTGCTCGATGCGGGCGTTGACCACGTCGACGTGCTCGACAACCTGACGCGAGGCAGGCTCGCGAACCTCGATCACGCCCTCGCGACGGGGCGCGTGCGCCTCATCGAGGGCGACCTGCGTGACCGGGACCTCGTCCACGATGTGACGATCGGCAAGGACCTCGTGTTCCATGAGGCGGCGATCCGCGTGACCCAGTGCGCCGAAGAACCGCGCCTGGCCCTCGAAGTCCTCGTCGACGGCACCTTCTCGGTGCTTGAGGCTGCGAGCCAGCATGCCGTCGACAAGGTCGTCCTCGCCTCGAGCGCTTCGGTGTACGGTGCCGCCGACGAATTTCCGACCCGCGAGTCCCACCACCACCACAACAACGACACGCTCTACGGGGTGGCGAAGAGCTTCAACGAGGGCCTCGCCCGAAGCTTCCGCGCACTGTACGGGCTGGACTACGTGGCGCTTCGCTACTTCAACGTGTATGGGCCCCGCATGGACGTGCATGGGCTCTACACCGAGGTCCTCGTCCGCTGGATGGAACGTATCGCGGACGGACGGCCGCCGCTCGTCTATGGAAACGGCGAGCAGACGATGGACTTCGTCTATACGGCGGACGCCGCGAGGGCCAACATCTACGCCGCTGAGTCCGCCGTCCGCGAGGGCATCTACAACGTCGCGAGCGGCACGGAGACGAGCCTCCTAGCCCTCGCTGTCGCGCTCCTCGCGGCCATGGATTCGAGCCTTTCCGTCGAGTTCGGCCCCGAGCGCGAGGCGAACGCCGTCACGCGCCGCCTCGGGGACACCGGCGCGGCGGCCAAGGACCTGGGCTTCCGTGCCGAGATGCCGCTCGACGAGGGCCTTCGCCGGCTCGTCGCATGGTGGAGTCCCCTTCGCGAAGAGATCGCGGCCGCCCGGGTGGTGGCGGCGTCATGACCGCGGAGGCAGATCGTCTGGATGACCGGCTCAGCGTCGGAGACCTCTGGGGCGGCTTTGAGGGCTCCGATCCGGATCTCATGGCGGCCGGGTGGCTCCCGCCGGGGCCGCGGGTCGCGGCGTTCGAAGCCGCGTTCGCCGCGGCTCAGGGCGTGACGAACGGTGTGGCGGCGTCGAACTGCATGACGGCGCTTCATCTCGCCTTGCTCGTCGCTGGGGTTCGGCCGGGGGACGAGGTCGTCGTGCCGTCGCTCTCCTTCGCAACGACGGCCCATGCGCCGCGGCACGTCGGCGCCGACCCCGTGTTCGCCGACGTCGACCCGCAGACCGGGAACGTCACGGCCAGCACGATCGCTGCGGTCCTCGGTCCGCGCACGAGAGCCGTCGTCGTCGCCGATCATGGCGGGCTGCCCGTCGATATCGGCCCCATTGCCGAGCTGTGCGAGGACCACGGGATCGCACTCGTTGAGGACGCCTCGTTCGCCGTCGGCTCACGCTACCGCGGGCATCCCGTGGGAGTGGGCGCGGATGTGACGGCGTGGTCGTTCCTTCCGCGCAGGGCCCTCAGGACGGGCGAGGGCGGCCTGCTCACGACCGATTGCCTCGCTTCGGCGCAGCAGGCGCGGCGCCTGCGGCAGCACTCAGACCTCGGCTTCACCTTTCGGATGACGGACATCCAGGCCGCCATCGGGCTCGTCCAGCTTCGTCGGCTCCCGGCCATGGTCGCCCGGCGTCGCGCGCTCGCCACGGTGTACCGCGAGGCGCTTGAGGGCGTCCCCGGGCTTCGGCTTGTCGAGGATCCGCGCGAGGGGGAATCGAACTACCAGTCGTTCTGGGCTGAGATCGGCGACGAATTCCCTCTCAGCCGCGACGAACTCCGGGGCGCGCTCGCCGCCGAGGGAATCCCTGTGGGCACGGGTGTCAGGGCGGCTCATCGCGAGCCGGACTTCGCCGACTGCCCACTCCGCGTCCCGCTCCCCGCCACGGAACGCCTCTCGGCGCGCACCCTCACCTTCCCACTGGATCACGAGCTCGGGGAAAGCGGCGTCCTCCGCGTCTGCGATGCCATCCGCCGGACGCGGGTTCATGGGTGCGGCCAGCAGACCGAAGAGGCGCGAGGGGGAATCCCGACGTGACCGAGCTCCTCATCGTCGCCGCGAGCGGCCTGGCCCGTGAGGTCATGGCGCTCGTGCGCGCCGGTGACGAATACGACCTCCTCGGAATCCTCGACGACGACCCGATCCGTGGAGGCAGCCTCCTCGACGGCGCACACGTCCTGGGCCCCCTCGCGGAGGTTCGCAAGCACCCGAACGCTCGGCTTGTGGTGTGCGTTGGGAGCGGCGTCATCCGGGCGGAGATCGTGCGGCGCCTCGCCGCGCTCGGGCTCCCTCCGGGCCGCTACGCGACGATCGTGCATCCGAGCGCGATCGTCCCCGAAGGGTGCAGCGTGGGCGAAGGGAGCATCCTGCTCGCGAACGTCGTCATGACCGCGGCCGTCACGCTGGGCCGGCACGTCGTCGTCATGCCCGGGGTGACGCTCACGCACGGCGACTTCGTCGACGACTACGTGACCTTCGGCGCGGGGGCCTCGCTCGGAGGCTCCGTCGTCGTCGGCCGCGGGGCCTACCTCGGCATGAACAGCAGCATTCGGCAGCGCACCCGCGTGGGGGCACGCGCCGTGGTCGGAATGGGTGCGGCCGTCGTCTCGGACGTGCCTGAAGGGCAGACATGGGTCGGAGTCCCCGCCCGGCCCATGTCTGGTTCAGCGGCGGGGCCGATGCGAGGGGTGGAACCGTGACCACGGAGGCGCAGGCAGGAAGAGTGCACAGGGTTCCGTTCGTGGACCTCGCCGCCCAGCAGCGCGAGGTGAGCGCCGACGTCGTACCCGAGGTCGTGCGCGCCCTCGACACGGGCACGTTCATCGGCGGGCCTCACGTGACCGCGTTCGAGGACGAGTACGCGGAATTCGTCGGGGCCCGGGCCTGCGTCGGCGTGGGCAACGGGACGGACGCACTCGAGCTCGCCCTGCGCGCCGTCGGGGTTGGACCCGGCGGCGAGGTGATCCTGCCCGCCAACACCTTTGTCGCGACGGCGGAGGCGGTCGTGCGCGCGGGGGCGCGCCCCGTGCTCGTGGACGTCGACCCGGAGACCCTTCTGATCGACACGGACCTGGTGGGCCGGGCGGTGGGGCCTAGGACTCAGGCCATCGTCCCGGTCCACCTTTATGGACAGACGGCGCCCATCGAGGCCCTCGTCCCCCTCGCCGCGCGCCGCGGCCTCGCGCTCGTCGAGGACGCCGCCCAGGCCCAGGGCGCGCGCCGCTACGGGCGGCACGCGGGCTCACTCGGGCACATCGCGGCGACGAGCTTCTATCCCGGGGAGAACCTCAGCGCCGCCGGGGACGCCGGGGCTGTCACGACGAACGACCCGATCCTGGCCGACATGGTGCGTCTGCTCGCCGCGCACGGAAGCGCGGTCAAGTACGTGCACGAAGTCGTCGGCTTCAACTCGCGCCTCGACGCGGTCCAGGCCATCGTCCTGCGCGCCAAGCTGGCCCGGCTCGCGGAGTGGAACGCACGACGGCGCGCGGCGGCACGGCTCTACGGGGAGCTTCTCGAGGGGGTCCCCGGAGTCCGTGCACCGCGCAGCCAGCCCGGCAATGAGGACGTGTGGCACCTGTATGTCGTCCGCGCCGAGGAGCGCGACCGGGTGCAGAGTGCGCTCGGCGCGGCGGGAATCGCCACCGGCATCCACTACCCGACGCCTGTTCACCTCACGAACGCGTTCTCTTATCTCGACTACCGAGAGGGCGACTTCCCCGTTGCCGAGGAAGCCGCCATCCAGGTGCTCTCGCTGCCCATGTTCCCGCACATCACGCCGGAGCAGCAGAGGCTCGTCGTCGACGTGATACGGGGAAGCTGACTTACTGCCAGACCCTCACGTAGTCGACCCTGACCTGGGAACCGGCGCCATACACGTGCGTGTTGCTGTCGCCGACGTTGAGGATCAGGTAGTGCGGGGCGCCGCCGTCGTTGGTGCTGTACGAGCGGACGAGCTTGCCGTCGAAATAGATGTCGTTGTGGCCCGGCTGCCGGTTGACACCGTAGGTGTGGTAGCCGCCGGCCCACGTGCCCGCGATGGTGCCGGAGTTGCTGGCCCCGGAGCTCGAGTGGTAGTTCGTCGTCATGGTGCCGAGGCCTTCGGCAATGTCGATCTCACCGTTGGTCGGCCAGCTTTGACCGTCGGTCCAGAACGCTGGCCAGTTGTAGACGGTGGAGCCCGAGCCCGGGAAGTAGATCCGTGCCTCGGCGTAGCCATAGGTGAACTGGAAGCCCGTCTTGGCACCGCCGCCCGGGTTGGTGCTCACAAGGGCGCCGTCAGTCGAGGACGCCAGGTTCAAGACGAGCTCACCATTGGAAACGCTGACGTTTGCGGGGTTGCTGGTGACGTTGTTCATTTTTCCGGTCGGGCCGAACCAGTCCGGTGCCCACTTGTTCGTGTCCAGCGCGGAGCCGCTGAACTCGTCGTCGAACGCCATCGTCCAGTTGCCGGCCACACCGTTCGGCTGGGGGGTGCCGGTGAGCGCGAGCGTCGCGCCGGTGGGTGACGTGGTCGCTGTCGGCGTCGCGCTCGACGACGTGGGGGACGGTGACGACGTGGCCGTCGACGTGGGGACCGGCAAGAGCGACTGCGTGGCCGTGGGCGTGGGCGTCGACGTGGAGGTCGGGGTAGCGCTCGCCGTGCTCGTCGGGGTCGCCGCAGCGGCGGTGCTGCAATTTGAGTGCAGGCATTTCTTGGAATTGCTGGCGGTCTCGAAACTGTTCGATGCGGACTGGCTGGCCTGGACGCCTGCCGTGAGGGCGACAGCCCCTACGGCGAGGAGGGCGGGCAGCATGAGTTTGCGTTTCGTGATCATTTCGTAATGCTCCAAGCGTGTCGCGTGCCGGTTACGGGTTTAGGTGCGTGTAACGTGTGAAGGCGTGCGGTCCCGGCGAACTGCATGCCATGTTCTGTTGGTGATTGTTCGGTGTTGTTCCCGCACGAGGGCGTGCGCCATCACCTCGCCGAGGCTCGGCAAGCTGTGCAGGTCGATGTCAACGGTGATTTTTCGAGTGCCGGCCACATACGAGGGCGGGGCACCTCTGGGGGAGACCTTTCAGTGTCGGTACAGGGCAGACGGCGAGGGGGTTCGGCGGTCGCCCAAACGTGGGCAACCTCCCCCCTATGCCTTCTGATCGACACCGGAATCCCGGCTGGATCAGCCCGTCTCGAACGTCTTACGGGACATGCTTGGTGACCCTATCAAGCCGCGTGCGATCTCGTCACACGAGTTGACAACGTGCGTTTGTTCACTTTTGGGACTTAGGCTGGCCGAAACATGGCGCGGTCCAACCGCGTCAACGCGGGGATTCTGCGGGTTGGGCGGCCGGGGCGCGGTCGCAAGGTCGGGGTCCCCCACGGGACGTAGAATGCGGTGCTGGGGGGTCTAAAATGTGATCTAGATCACACTCTTAAGCTGCTCTGTTACTCAACTGTGACCATGCTGTGATCTTCGGCATGCCTCGATCTCTGGGCAGGCTAGCTGTGCTTTGGGAGCATCTTTCCAGAGGTTTCTCAGAATGCGCGGCGAAGGTGGATGGCATGACACGGGTGCGGGGTGCCGCGGCGGTGCTGGTGGCAGGGGTGGTCGCAGGGCTGCTGGCCTCGTGCGGGAGCGGCGGGAACGCCACTGCCACGAGCTCGGCACCGCCAACGCCGTCGGCCAGCAGCACCGGCTCACAAGCGTCGGCCGATCCCAGTTCGCACGCTTCGGGATCGGTGCCGCGGCCCAGCCACGTGGTGATCGTCGTCGAGGAAAACCACTCAACCGGCAACGTCATCGGCAACGCCGCGGCGCCGTACATCAACTCGCTGGCCAGCCAGAACGCGTTTTTCACCGATTCCGCGGCGGTGGCACACCCCAGCGAACCGAACTACGCGGCCCTGTTTTCCGGATCCACGCAAGGCCTCACCGACGACTCTTGTCCCCACACTTACGTGGCGGGCAACCTCGGGGCGCAGCTCGCCGCCGCAGGGCAGACGTTCGCGGGCTATTCGGAAAGCCTCCCAAGCGTGGGGTTCCTCGGCTGCACGGCCGGGGACTACGCCCGGAAGCACGCGCCCTGGACGAACTTCCCGTCTGTCCCGGCGTCCGCCAACTTGCCGTTCACAGCTTTTCCGACGGATTACAGCACGCTCCCGACTGTGTCGATTGTCGTGCCGAACTTGGCCAACGACATGCACAACGGCTCGGTGCATACCGGCGACACGTGGCTGCGCGACAACCTCGATGCCTACGCGCAATGGGCAACGACGCACAACAGCCTGCTCATCGTCACGTGGGATGAGGACGACGACCATTCCGGCAACAAGATCCCCACCATCTTTGCAGGGGCACACGTCAAGCCGGGCAGATACAGCGAGCACATCGACCATTACCGCGTGCTGAGGACCATCGAGGCGGCCTACGGGCTCGAGCCCCTCGGCCACGCCGCGGAAACCCAGCCGATCACCGATGTCTGGTCCTGACAGGCACAGAGGCCGGGCTCCCCGCTGTGGTGGAGCCCGGCCTCTGTCGGTGTCAGGGCGGCCCGTGGGCAGCTCAGCCTGCCGGCTTCAGTGCGGTACGCCAAGCGCCGACCGCGCGGGCGGTGGACAGTGTCCACGTGGCGGTTCCGCTTGCGCCTGCGGTCGCCTGCGTGAGGTCGGCGAGTTCGCCGATTTGGCCTCCGGCCACCTGCCAGCACTGGGTCCATCCGTTCGGCGGGGAGATTCCCGGCACTACGGAGTCGAGGCCGACTCCACCAATCAGGAGCGCGCCACTGCTGACCGTCGTGATGCTCGGAAGGGTGATGCTCGTGGCGCTGTAGGTGCCGTCCACCGCAGTGGCAACGCCGGTGTCAAGCGGTGTCGTGTTGTTGACTCCGCGGTACGCAGTGACGCCGGCGCCCCACTTCACCGCGGCGCTCAGGGTCCACAAATAGCTCGATGGTTCTGAGGCGCCGGCGACGTGGTAGTAGGCGAAGACCCGTGCTCCGGACGTCGCAGAGGCGTTGATGCTCAGACCGTTGACGATCGGGGTCCAGCCGGCCGGAACTGACGTCACGGACGGGTTCAGGTCCGTGGTGATCGAGGCGACGAGGACGTCCCCTGCCGACGTGCCAGACGGGGCGGTGAGGGCCACGGTGCTGGCGGCAGTGCCCGCGTAGGAAGGGGCGGAGCCGACGACGCTGATCCCCTTCACGGTGATGGTCGTGGTGGCGGAGGACGACCCGCCGGCGTTGCTGGCGGTCAGCTTCGCGGTGAAGGTCCCGCCGGTGGTGTAGGTGTGGTTGGGGTTCTGCAAGGTCGAGGTGCTTCCGTCGCCGAAGTCCCAGGCCCACGAGGTCGGAGAGTTCGTGGAGGTGTCGGTGAAGCCGACGTTGAGCGGCGCGGTCCCCGAACTGGGGCTGGCCATTAAGGACGCGACGGGCGCGGGGACAATCGGCCGGTCGGAGAACCAGTATTGCTTGGCCACGTCATCGCTGGCCATCACCACGATGCCGGTGGCGCTGGTCACGCTCTGCTTCGTCGTCGTCACGTCGTTCAGGCTCGAGTTGGAGGGTTCCTGGATGACGGGCGTTCCTCGGCCGGAGCCGAAGACCGGGTTGTCCATGGACGCGGTCTTCTCGTAGATGCTCCCGGCCACGCCCGAGTACGCGCAGCCGGCCACCGAGGTCGGCGGTGCGGTCTGGAAGGCGTGGACGAGGTTGTTCGTGGTGTCCAGGACGATCTGCGGGCGGGTCACGCAGTCGCCCGTCGTCGAGATCGTGGCCTGGGTGAATGACCCGGTGCCGGGCTTGAAGGCCAGCAGGATGAGCTGCGGCAGGGTGGGGTCGGTTGAGGTGTCGTTGAGGCTCGTCTTGACTGCGGCGAACACCCGCCCGGCGCTGTCTGCCTGCAGCTGCTTGAGGTTCAGGTGGTCATCGGCCAGGGCCTGGCCCTGGCCCTTGAGCGCGGGCTGGAAGTTCCACGACGAGGACGCGGTCGGATTGGTCCCGTCGGTGCGCCAGGCCCACCAGACCGTTCCCGCGAGCTGGTCGCTCCACATCACGCCCAGCTTGTTCTTCCCGAAGGCGACGATTCCGGAGATGTCATCGGGGGAGGGGTTCGGGTTGGACACGGGAAGCACGAATGGGGTGGCCCAGCCGGTGCCGCCCGGGCCCGAGTAGTTCGCGTAGACGGTGTTGGTGAAGCCGCTGGTCGAGTTTCCGGACACCTGGGTCCACGTGGCCCAGATCGCGCCCGTGGAGTCCTCGTCGATGGTCATCGACTCGCTGCTGTTGTTGCTGATCGCGGCGGGGAAGCCGCCGTCCAAGGTGTAGGTGCCGTTCGAGTAGCTGTAGCGGTACAGCAACGCCGGCTGCCCCGGAACGGACGCCACGGGCGCCTCGTTGGTGGAGACGGTCACCACGTGGGAGGCGATGTACAGGTGGCTGCCGTCCCAGAGGGCATCCGCGAGGGTGGAGCCGCGAGGGTCGTTCAGCACGCCGGTGTCCACCCAGGTCTCGGTGCCCCGGTCGAGGCGGTAGATGTGCCAGCCGCTCCCGGAGGCCCACAGGTCCGCCCACCACGAGCCGTCGTTCCACCACAGCTTGCTCTGGGGCTTGTCCGACGTCGGGGGATTGCTGACGCCGGAATAGGTGATGCTCGCAGAGCCATAGGTGGTGTCTGCTACCGCAGCGCCCGGCTGACCCAGAAGGCTAGTGGCGACGGTCATCGACAGGACGAGGACCTTGCACAGCCAGCGCGAGGAACGTCTGAGGATCATCACCGGTCTCCTGTTCCATCTCGACCCCGAGACCGCGCCGAGGCGCAGGCCCCCAATTCAGTCCAGTGAACACAACGCCGCTCCGGACCGCACGAGTACCCGGTACCCGAATGGTTTTCTCCGCACCACCGCGCGGGCACTAGGTACACCTAAGCGCTGTGGTCGGGGCATAGAAAGCCGGGCCTCCGCTTCTGGGAAGCCCGGCTCGTTCTGCCTGCAGGTGCTCAGCCTGCCGGTTTGAGGGCAGTGCGCCACGCGCCGAGCCCGCGCGCGGTGCTCAGGGTCCACGTGGCGGTTCCGCTCGCGCCTGCATTCGCCTGCACCACGTCGGCGAGCTCGGAGATTTGGCCCCCGGCCGCCTGCCAGAGCTGCGTCCATCCGCTGGGCGGGGAGATGCCCGGCGTTGCGGCGTCGAGGCCGACTCCGCCGATGAGCATCGCCCCGTTGGTGGCCGTGGTGATGCTCGGGAGAGTGATGGTCGTGGCGGTGTAAGTGGTGTCGACGGCGGTCACGACTCCCGTGTCGAGGGGAGTCGTGTTGTTGACGCCGCGGTACGCGGTGAGGCCGGCGCCCCACTTGACGGCGGTGCCCAGCGTCCACGAATAGCTCGACGGTTCGGAGGACCCCATCACGTGGTAATAGCTGTAGATTCGGGCGCCCGATGTCG
Organism: Sinomonas terricola; assembly: GCF_034931225.1. Lineage (NCBI taxonomy): Bacteria > Bacillati > Actinomycetota > Actinomycetes > Micrococcales > Micrococcaceae > Sinomonas > Sinomonas terricola. The sequence continues at coordinate 73,835 of NZ_JAYGGQ010000016.1, read as the reverse complement.
AGGAGCTGTTGACGCCGAGGCCGTTGACAATGGCGGTCCAGCCAGCCGGAACCGAAGCCATGGAAGAGTTCAGGTCTACTGTGATCGCTGCGACCAGGACGTCTCCGGCCGCCGTCCCGGAGGGTGTGGTGATGGACACCGCTCCGACGGCGGTCGCCGAGTAGGTGGTGGTGGAGCCGACGACGCTGATCCCATTCGCGGGCGGGGCCGTGTTGACGGTGATGGTCGTCGTGGCGGAGCTTGAGCCGCCGGCGTTGCTGGCGGTCAGTTTCGCGGTGTACGTCCCTGCGGCGGCGTACGAGTGGGTGGGGTTCTGCGCGGTGGACGTGCCGCCGTCGCCGAAGGCCCAGGCCCACGACGTCGGCGAGCCGCTTGACGTGTCCGTGAACCCGACGCTCAGCGGCGCGACGCCTGACGTGGGGCTGGCCGTGAAGGACGCCACGGGCGCGGCCGGGGGCGGGGCCGTGGTGACGGTGATGGTCGTCGTGGCGGAGGACGACCCGCCGGCGTTCGAGGCGGTCAGTTTCGCGGTGTACGTCCCTGCGGCGGCGTACGAATGGGTGGGATTCTGCGCGGTGGACGTGCCGCCGTCGCCGAAGGCCCAGGCCCACGACGTCGGCGAGCCCGTGGAGGTGTCGGTGAAGCTGACGTTCAGGGGAGCAACACCCGACGTGGGGCTGGCCGCGAAGGACGCCACGGGCGCGGCCGGAGCAGGGCCGAGTGGCCGGTCGGAGAACCAGTAGCGCTTGGCGACGTTGTCGCTGGCCAGAGCGACAATGCCGGTGCTGCTGTTCACGCTCTGCTTGGTCGTGGTGACGTTGTTCATGTTGGCCGAGGACCCATCCTGGATGACGGGCGTTCCGCGCCCGGAGCCGAAGACCGGGTTGTCCATCGACGCAGTCTTCTCGTAGATGCTCCCGGCCACGCCCGAGAACGGGCAGCCGGTCACCGACGTCGACGGTGCGGTCTGGAACTCGTGGACGAGGTTGTTCGTCGTGTCCAGGACGATCTGCGGGCGGGTCACGCAGTCGCCCGTCGTGGAAATCACCGAACTCGTGAAAGCGCCCGTGCCGGGCCTGAACACGAGCAGCAGCAATTGCGGCAGGGTGGGATCGCTCGAGGTGTCGTTGAGGCTGGTCTTGACTGCGGCGAACACCCGCCCGGCGCTGTCTGCCTGCAGCTGCTTGAGGTTCAGGTGGTCATCGGCCAGGGCCTGATTCTGGCCCTTGAGCGCGGGCTGGAAGTTCCACGACGAGGACGCGGTCGGATTGGTCCCGTCGGTGCGCCATGCCCACCAGACCGTTCCCGCGAGCTGGTCGCTCCACATCACGCCCAGCTTGTTCTTCCCGAAGGCGACGATTCCGGAGATGTCATCGGGGGAGGGGTTCGGGTTGGACACGGGAAGCACGAACGGGGTGGCCCAGCCGGCGCCGCCGGGTGCCGAGTAGTTCGCGTAGACGGTGTTGGTGAAGCCGCTGGTCGAGTTTCCGGACACCTGGGTCCACGTGGCCCAGATCGCGCCCGTGGAGTCCTCGTCGATGGTCATCGACTCGCTGCTGTTGTTGCTGATCGCGGCGGGGAAGCCGCTATCCAAGGTGTAGGTGCCGTTCGAGTAGCTGTAGCGGTACAGCAACGCCGGGTCTCCTGGAACAGCGGCAACGGGCGCCTCGTTGGTCGAGACGGTCACCACGTGGGAGGCGATGTACAGGTGGCTGCCGTCCCAGAGGACATCCGCGAGGGTGGAGCCGCGAGGGTCGTTCAGCACGCCGGTGTCCACCCAGGTCTCGGTGCCCCGGTCGAGGCGGTAGATGTGCCAGCCGCTCCCGGAGGCCCACAGGTCCGCCCACCACGAGCCGTCGTTCCACCACAGCTTGCTCTGGGGCTTGTCCGACGTCGGGGGATTGCTGACGCCGGAGTACGTGAAGCTGGGTATGCCGTAGGTGGTCGCAGCCTGGGCAATCCCGGACAGGCCGAGCACGCCGCTCCACGCGACGAGGCAGATGACGATGAACTGGCTGGTCCAGCGTGAGACTCTATTCATCACATGCCCGCTAACTTTTCGACACACAGCCATGCCAAAAGTCACCCAGCCACCAAAGAGGATAGGCGCACGCCGTCGCCAGCGCAATGGGCGGGAACGTCTCAGCGCATCCTTGCGTAACCCCGCAGCCGCTCCGAGTAGCAAGGCGGCGGATCGGCGAGTACCGGCTTGGGGACCTCGGGAGTACTGGCTCCAGCACAGTGCGGGGACAACGGGTATGGGCTACTCGTGACACTCCCTGTACCGGAACTTACGCTCAATTGCAGGGGTGGAGTCAGAGATTTGTCTCTGGCGCCGCTCTTCACATATCCGCAGCTTTAGCGGGTTATCTGGGAAGCCTGCTTGTCATGAAGTGGTGAGGCTTGTGTCCATTGCCAACCAAGTTCCATATTCCCTCTCTCAGCAGGAAATGTCTTCGCCCGCGGCATCGGTGAGCGTCGTGATTCCCACCCTCAACGAGGCCATGAACCTCCCGTGGGTGCTGCATCGCATGCCTTCGTACGTGGATGAAGTCATCATCGTGGACGGGCGTTCCACGGACCTGACGGTCGACGTCGCCCGGTCTCTCCGTGTGGACGTCGTCGTGGTTGCCGAGCCCCGAAAGGGCAAGGGCATTGCGGTTCGGTCGGGCTTCGCTGCAGCTACAGGCGACATCATCGTCATGCTCGACGCGGACGGAAGCATGGACCCGCGCGAGATCGGGTGGTTCATCGCTCCGCTCCAGCACGACTATGACTTCGTCAAAGGTTCACGGTATGTCACGGGCGGCGGCTCGGAAGATATCACGTGGCTGCGGAGCCTGGGCAACCGGACGCTTACGCAATTGGCCAACACCGTTCTGCACAGCCATTATTCCGATCTCTGCTACGGCTACATTGCGCTGCGCAGGGAGTGCGTGCCGGTCCTTGAACTGGAATCGGACGGATTCGAAATTGAAACCGAATTGATCGTCCGCGCGGCCAGGGCAGGCCTCCGCATCGCAGAGGTGCCCAGTATCGAGCTCGGACGCATTTCTGGCGCTTCGAATTTGCGGACCTTCCGCGACGGCTGGCGAGTCCTGCACACGCTCGCTCGGGAATGCACCACCTGGGAGGCTCCGACAGCCGGCGCCCGCCCCGAATCCCTTCGCCACGTCAAGTACACCTATCCGGATGTCCATTTCCCCCGGACACCCACCGATCCGAAGAGCGTGCTCTCGCTGGCGGAAGGAATCTAGAATGCCCGGCGTTGCTGAACCTCCTACGGTTTCCGTCGTCATCTGTTCCTACACGATGGATCGCTGGGATCTGTTGATCAAAGTGATTGGCTCCGTCCAGGAGCAGACGTACTCCGCCCAGCAGATCGTGGTGGTGGTCGACCACAATCCCGACTTGTACAAGCGGCTCATCGCCGCTGTGCGGGACGCAACTATTGTGGAGAACTCAGGTCCCCGGGGGCTTTCTGGGGCCCGGAATACCGGAGTGGGATTGGCGCGCTCGGAGATCGTAGCCTTTCTTGACGACGACGCCGAAGCGGCGCCCGATTGGCTTGAACACCTCACCGCCTTTTATGACGACCCTGATGTCTTGGCGGTCGGCGGTCGCGTGGAGCCCGTGTGGGAAGCCGGCCGACCTGGCTACTTCGGGGAAGAGCTGGACTGGATCGTCGGCTGCACCCACCGCGGACTGCCCAGGATCGCGTCAGAGGTGCGGAATGTCATTGGTGCCAACATGTCATTTCGGCGTGACGTCCTCCTCCAGGTCGGCGGCTTCAACGTTGCGCTGGGCCGGAAGGGCTCGGTGCCCCTTGGCTGTGAAGAGACCGAGATCTGCATTCGGTCGACCGTGGGCGCTCCTGGATCACGCGTCGTCTATGAGCCCGCTGCCGTGGTCCGTCATTTCGTGCCCGCGACCAGGGGAACGCTCAAGTACATGGTGGCCCGCTCGTGGTCCGAAGGGATTTCAAAGGCCCAAGTGAGTCAGCTCGTGGGTCACAAGAGGGCGCTGGGCCCGGAACGCCGGTATGTGAGGCGCGTGCTGCCACGAGCCGTTTTCTCTGGTCTCGGCGACTGGGTGCTGAAAGGCCGGCGTGAAGGACTCGGCCGGGCGGGAGCCGTCGTTGCCGTTCTTGCGTTCACAGCGGCCGGCTATGTCAGGGGACGCCAGATCGCGCACGCCGATGCGGGACTTTCGGCTCCACCTCTGCGAGCTCAGTGGAGGGAAGCTCAATGAGCGAACGCACTAGTGACCGTGCCCCCGCGGCCGAATACGCCGGCGCCCTTGCGCTGGCACCGGCTATGGAGAGCATCAGCCCACCAGAGTGGCCAGGAGCCCGGTGGGTCGGCGCCGTCGACCTTCGGCCCCTTGCCCACTACACGCATCTCACGTTGCAGAATTCTGTGGGCTATGACCGGGCACGGTTGCTGGTGCGAGAGGGATCGAGTGTTCGAGGCTTCGTGGAGGTCGACGCTCCTGGCGGGATTGTCAGCTGCCGTGCCCTCGAAGAAGCCGCGGCAGTCTTGCCAGCGGTGAACTCGACTCGAACTGCCGCGGTGGCGCCATCGATAACGGTGGTCGTCTGCACGAGGGACAGGGCAGCGCACCTTCGGTCCTCCCTGAGCGCGATTCTCCAGCTCGATTATCCCAACTTCGATGTCTTGGTAGTGGACAACGCCGCAAGGACCACTGAGACCAGGGAGATGGTGCGCAAGGAATTTCAGGACTCGCGCGTGACGCTGATCTCGGAACCTGTTCCGGGCCTGTCGCATGCCCGCAACGCCGGACTGCGTCACGCGCGCGGGGAAATTGTGGCCTTCACGGATGACGATGTGATCGTCGACGGCGCGTGGCTCAAGGAGATCGCGGCCGGATTTCACCGGCTGCCGACTGCCGCATGCGTGACAGGTCTGGTGCCGGCGGGTGAATTGCGGTCTCCCACCCAGGGATTCTTCGAAGGCCGCGTCAACTGGTCGAGTACTGTTGCGCCCAGGGTCTATTCGCTCGCGAATCCTCCCTCCGACCTGCCGAAATTCCCTTTCTGTCCGGGGGCCTTCGGAACGGGAGCGAATTTTGCCCTCCGGCGCGATGTGGCAATCAGCATGGGCGGCTTCGACACAGCTTTGGGCGTGGGGACACGGACCGGAGGCGGCGAGGACATCGACATGTTCACTCGCGTCCTTCTCGATGGCTACACCCTCGTGGTTCAGCCTTCAGCCATCGTCTGGCACCGTCACCGCGACGGGTTGAAGGACCTGCAGGTCCAGGCACGCAGCTACGGCACAGGGCTGGGGGCGTGGCTGACCAAGATCCTCCTGAACCCGCACACCGCGAGAATCGCCGCGGCCCGGATTCCGCGCGTGCTGTGGAACTTCGTGCGAGACGCCCGTGGATCCCGCCGGTCGGGCGGACAGGAAAGCGCGCTGCCGGCCCCGTGGGCGAGGCAGCTCGCCAAGGTGCTGCTGCTCGAACGGCTCTCCATTGCCCTGGGGCCGGTCAACTATCTGCTCGAACGCTGGGGACAGACCGGGCAGGACATCATGAGCAGTCCCAACACTCCGAGGAGTGCCGAACTCTCATTCATACCTATCGGGGAGGTTGAATCGGCATGGCATTACCGCTTCAGGACGAGGTTTCTGCACCGGTAGCCCGCGCGAATGCGTGGTGGAAAATCCGGTATCTCGAACTAGGCCTGGCCGCATGCGGTCTGGCGACCGCCGTCCTCATCCTGTTGGACATCGGTGGAGTCCCGTTCGCCCAGTTCAAGCTTGTCGTCTGCCTTGCCGTGCCGGGCTGGGCCGCCATGTCTCGGTTGCGGCCCTCGTTCGACCCTGCCGCACGCGTGGTGTGGACGGTGGCAGTGAGCACAGTGGTCTACACGGTCGTGGCTGTGACCATGGTGTGGACCAGGTTTTGGCAGCCACGCCCGGCGGCCGCCGTCCTGGTGCTGGCCGCCTCGGCCGTTATCGTGATCTTTCCGGCGGACGCCAACTCGGGTTCACGCCATCGTGCCGTCGCGGAGAGGGAGAACGGCGCCCGTCCACGGCCCAACGGGCTTCTTCCTTGGCTGACACTGGGCGTGGCTGCGGTCATGTGGGGCGTTGGCCTGGCCTCCACGGGCCGCGGACGATTGGACGACTTCGGGCTGCTGACGAAGTTCCCCGTCATGTGGTACGTCGCTGTGGGGCTCGTCGTGGGACTCTGCGTGTGGGGGGTCGCGGCGCCCAAGATGTTCTCGGCCCTGTTCATGAGCGTGTCGTTGACTTCACTCGTCGTGATGCTCTATGCCTCCGCGACCCTGCTGGCAGCTGTTCCACGGTACCCCTGGACCTACAAGCACATCGCGGTCACCAATTTCATTACAGCAAATGGCTCCGTGGATCCCTCGATCGACATCTACAACCGCTGGCCGGGGTTCTTTTCCTTGAGTGCCTTTCTCGGCGAGGTCATGGGCTATCGGAACGCGCTCGACTATGCCGCGTGGGCGGAGACCGCGTTTGCCCTCGTTGACGCCGTGCTGGTACTGGCCATCGCGCGGACGATCTCGAATCGCGCACGAGTTTACTGGACGGCGGCAATCGTCTTCACGGTGAGCGACTGGGTGAACCAGAACTACTACGCGCCGCAGGCCTTGTCCTACTCGCTGTATTTGAGCATGTGCCTCCTTGCGCTCACCTTCCTGAGGGGCGTTCCGGTCAAATGGATGGTCTCGTTCGAAGGAAGGCTCCGAAGCCTGCGGATTGTGAAAAGGCTTAAGAATCGGCCCCTCGCGACGCTCGTGCAGAAATGGGAACAGGCGCCGTCTGCCCTGCAGGGCGCGGCTGTCGCGGGCTTGATCCTCTTTCAGGCCGTGATCGTCGTCAGCCATCAGCTCACGCCGTATATTGCGGTCTTCGCGCTGAGCCCATTGTTCATGCTGGGCTACCTGAAGCCGAAATGGCTGGGGCCGGTGCTGCTGCTCGAGGCAATCGCCTACCTGATTCCAAACGTCGACTTCATTCGAGGCAAGTACGGGCTCTTCAGCGGTTTCAACATCTTTGCCAATACCGGCTACAAGCCTCCGGACACAAACACCATCGCGCAGGGCGCGTGGGTGTTCAGCGGCACCACCTTGGCGCGCGGGGCTGTCGTACTCACCCTCCTCACCGGCGTCCTTGCGCTCGCAGGATTTGTGCGGCGACTGCTCGGAGGCGAGGTTCGCACTACCGTGGCGGTGGCCTGGCTGGCCTTTGCCCCGGCGCTGGCATTGCTAGCGCAGTCCTACGGAGGGGAGGCGCGCTTCCGCGTCTACTTGTTTGCGCTGCCGTGGCTCGCCATCGGCGTTGGCTGGCTGTTCTGGTCCGGTCCCGTACGGTCACGAAGAATGGTGCTCGGTGCGAGCGCGACGCTCGTGGTCATGGCCATGCTGTTCACCGTGGTGAATTTCCAGCCCGAGGCCCAGAACCGCGTTTCCCAGGACGACGTCGCCGCCAGCCAATGGCTCGACGCGCACGTGGGGCCCAACGATACCGTCTTTGATACCAAACACTTCTTCCCCCTTCTGATCGGGCCGAACTACCCCCACTATGTCAGGTGGGGCGGCGTGACCTCATTGCTCGACTACCTCACTGCGTCGAACGGGGATATTACCGTCGCCGGTCTGCAGAAATATGCCAATCATCTCCGTGGGGCGAAGAACAACTACATCATCATCTCCGACGATCTGGAGCGCTGGGCCGTTGAAAGCAATATAACCGAGGCCAGGCTGCTGCCAAAGCTTGAGAAGGTGCTCGCGAGTGGATCCGACGCGCAAGAGGTTTTCAGCAATGGCTCCGTCCGTATCTACAAGGTTGCGGGTTCGGGAGCCAAGTCGAGTTAGGCGTCCGGCCTCGCGGAGGACTCTGATGTTCTCAATCGCAGCGGTGTTCACCCTCATGATCGGATCGACCATGTTCTCACATCTGACAAGGATCTTGCACGCACAGGCCGCGATCGGCCAGGCCATGCCCGTCGGCGACCTGCCGGGTTGGAAGCAGACAGGTGCGCAGGGCTTCGACAAGCCCGCGGGGCTGGGTCTCGTCGGGGAGGTCTACGGTCCCGCCATGCGTGGCTATTCCGATTTCGAGGATTCCTCGGGCAGGGGAATCTATGCGCCCGATTCAGTTCTCTCGGTGGCAGATGGCAAGCTCGACTACTTTCTGCATACTGACCATGGTGCGCCGAGCGTGGCATCGGTCGTTCCTTTTGGTTATGGCGGACAAACCTACGGCCGATATTCGATAAAATTTAGATCCGACTCCCTGCCGGGCTACAAGATTGCCTTCATGCTCTGGCCGGTAAGCGACGACTGGGCCGACGGCGAGGTTGATTGGCCGGAGGGAGGACTGGATGGAATGCCCTACGGGGCCTCAGCGATCCGGGGCTCGCAGGACGAGTTCCGGATGATGTTCGATCCACTTGTTCGCACGTTCGCGCCCAGCGACATGAAGCAATGGCACATCGCAACGACCGAGTGGACTCCCGCTCGCGTCAGGTGGTTCTGGGACGGCGAGCTCGTGGACGAGACTGATCTCCCCTCCGCAGTGCCCATCACACCGATGCGATGGACTCTCCAGGCGGAGACCTCAGTCGGCCCGGGCACGTCGGCTCCGGCGCCCGGTACCGCCGGCCATCTGGAAATCGACTGGGTGGTGCAGTATGCGTACGCACCCTAGACCCCAAAAAAGGCAGGATAGGCCATGGACCCCTTGAATAGCGGCGGGACTCCGCCCTACGACGAGGGCGATGAACCCTTTGCATTGCATCGCGGCGTGGCGCAGGCCTTCCGCGCGCTGGAGAAGTCGGGCCGTGCCTGGATGCTGTTGCGGGGAGAGAACGACCTTCTCCATCCGTCTGGCGACATCGATATTCTCGTAGCCGGCGAGCTTCTGCCCGAATTAGATGGCCTGATGAGCGGCATCGGGTTCCGCCGCGTGCAGGCCGCCGGGCATGGAAGCCATCGGTTCTACTTCACGTACGCCGATCACGAATGGGTCAAGCTGGACATCGTCTCGGAGGTCTCCTTCGGACCGTTCCAGCAGTGGCGGACGTCGCTGGCCTCCGGCTGCCTCAGCCGCCGAATCCAGATTGGTCCCTTGTGGCTGCCCGCGACCGCAGACCAAGCCTGGCTGCAGCTGCTTCACCTCTTCCTGGACAAGGGAAAGGTGGCTCCTGACCGGCGTGACGTCGCGGGCATCGCGGGTGCCATAGCGTCCGTTGACGACGACATTGCGGCATTTGTCGACACCTGCATGGGCTGCGGTACAGCGCCTGCTCTGTTGGATTTGGTCCTTGAGGGAAACTGGGACGAATCCGCGGCCTTCGCAGCCCGGATGAAGAAGGCGTTGACAGCGAGACGGCCCATGAGCACTCGTGTGCGTGGCCTCACCAACCGACTGCTGCGACTGTCCGGTGCGAGGATCCAAGGCCGAGGGGTGACGGTGGGCGTCATGGCCCCCGACGGGGCCGGCAAGACGACGTTGCTCCGTACGCTCAGCGAAGGGGTTCCCCTCCCCAGCAGATACGTCTATATGGGCATGTGGGGAGCTGGACGCTGGGACGTTCTGCTGCGCCGGATTCCAGGCGGACGAACCGGCAAGAAGGTGTTCCGGATCTTTCGCGGCGGTCTCGCCGCCCGATGTCACGGGCTCCTCGGCCGCTTGGTGCTCTTGGATCGGGTCGCGTACGATGCCCTGCTGCCCGGAACGCCTGACCGCAGCCTCGCGGGGAGACTCTCGAATGCCCTTGCCCTGCGGGTGGGACCGGCGCCGGATGTCCTCTTGGTGCTCGACGTCCCGGGCGAGGTCATGTTTGCGAGAAAGGGAGAACATTCGGCAGAGATCCTGGAGGGTTGGAGGCAGGGTTACCTTCAGTTGGCCGACCGGCTGCCCATGGCCCGAATCCTTGACGCCGACCAGCCTCAGGGACAGGTTGCGGCCCTCGCGACGGAAATCGTCTGGCACAGCATCTCGCCCATGGCCCCTCCGGCGGACGAGCCTGCGTCGGTCGACGACGAGGTCCTGCCGCTGCACCTGTGGAGACTCCTCGACTGGCGGTTCCTTCTGCCAGACCTCCAGCCCCGGAGCGTGGGGTACGGCGGCAACGTCGGCCGGAGCATGAAGTCGGCGTTGCGCCTGTTGGATCCCCACGCGGCACCGGTGCGGCCAGGTGGGGGGGCAAGCAAAGACAAGCTGTTCGACCTCGTGCTGCTTGCGGATCCTGACCGAGGGCTCTTCGAAGCTGCGGCGGGAGCGGTACGGCCTGGAGGCTGGATATGCATCAGCGCGAAACGGTCGCTGTGGAGCCGCGGCTCGGGGCCGCGTACTCTCGCAGGCTGGAAGCGCGAGCTCGCGCGGAGCGGTTTCCGGGATGTGTCCGTCTACTGGCATGCGCCCACCCTGGACCGGGCGGCACGCATGGTCCCCACGTCGTCGTCGAGGGCTATCAAGGACACGCTCGCGCTGCACCGCGGCGTCCGCTACGGGCTTGCCAAGGCGGTCGCCGCCCGGATCGCGCTGTCGTTGCGTGTATTCGACGCTGCCATCCCGGAAGGCACCGTGACGGGACGGCGTCCACTTCGGGAGAGTGGCCATGGCCTTCATTGACCGCCTCCTTCGGGACCACTATGACGAGTTGAGGCTCTTCAGGTACGGCGTCGGCCGCACGTGGGACACCGTGCTCGTGACGCCCCGCTTCGTCACGTCGAGGCACGTTGTCGGCCTCGTCTTCGCCATCGGCGCCCGGGAACCGAGCCTTGTGGTCAAGATTCCGCGCCAGCCAGGCGACAATTACAGCGTTCGGCACGAAGCCAGCGTCATCGGTCAGCTCAACGCCCTCGGCATCGGCCGGGAGCAGGGGGTTCCCGAAGTGATCAAGGCGTTCGACGTCGGTGATCACACGGTCCTCCTGGAGACCGCCGTGATCGGGTCTCCCTTGGACCCACAACGCGTGGTCGCAGACTTGGCAAGCGCGGTTCACGCAGGCACGGAGTTCGTTGCAGCCCTGCCATGCACTGCCGCGGCGGCCGTCAATGTCGGCTGGTACGAACGGACTGTCGGTCGGTCGCTCAGCGGCCTTGCGTCGCTGCTGCCGCAGGATTCTGCGATGACCGGACTGGTCGAACGTACGCACGAGCTGCTCGAGCCAATGCGATCCGTGCCGCTGCCCGCCGTGGTCGAGCACGGTGACCTCAGCCACCCAAACCTCATCGTGAGGCCTAATGGCCGGCTGCAGGCGGTCGACTGGGAGCGGTCGCGCACGGACGGGCTGCCGGGACACGACTTGGTGTTCTACCTGCAGTACCTGAGCGAATCGAGCGAACGGGCTTTCGAGCGCGCCGACCAAATGGCGGCGTTCGACAAGGCGTTCGGACCCGAGGGATGGGCTCGTGAGCCGGTGCGCAGGCACCTGCAGCGGCGAGGGGTAGATCCCGCGTTGCTTCCGCTCCTCGTCCTCGCCACGTGGGCTCGGTCCGCGGCCACCTTGGCCTTCCGGCTCGAAGGCCAGACCGCGACGGAGCAAGGCATGGCCGAAACCCGCGCCGCCGTTCTCGCTGACAGGGACTATTGGCTGTGGCGGCACGCCGTCGAGACCATGTCCCCGCGGCAGGGGTTTCCGAGGTAGGCGCTGGTCTTCGGAGGTAGCCTCCGGTCCTCGGAGACTGCCACCGGTCAGCGCCGGCGAGCCAACTGGAGGAGCTCGTCGTGCAGGCCTGGGAAGCCCCACCGAAGGACGCCGTAGGCCACGGCGACGCCCGCGGCGACGGTGAGGATGGTCGTCGTCACCCCGCCCAAAAGCGGAAGGGCCAACGTGCCCAGCCCGGCCAGCGCCGCAGCAGCGCCGCAGACCAGGCCGGGCACGACGGCGCGCAGCAGTTGGCGTGCCCGCAGCTGGATGACGTGGGCCGCCGCCATCTGCATCCCGCAGGCGAACACCACGGCGACAATCATCTGCGCACAGGCGACGCCGATGATGCCCCACTGCGTGGCGAACAGCAGGCACGGAACCAGAAGGACGAGTCGCACGAGCGAGATGCCGATGGAGAGCCCCGGCCTTCCGAGGGCCTTGTAGATGTCGTTGGCCCCAGCGCCCAAGGAGCGTGCCGCCGCATACAGGGCCAGGAATACCAGCGGCACGACGGCGTCCTTCCACTGCGGGCCGAAAAGCACCGGCACGAGCACGGGCGCCACAACCGCGAGTCCCACGCCGGCTGTGACCCCATACAGGGCTTGGAGCCGCACGCTCTTCAGGTAGCCGCTGCGGAGCAGTTCGCGGTCGCCGCGTACCTGGGTGTAGAGCGGGAACATCACGGTCGAGAGCACAAAGAAGACGTTGATGATGACCATCTCGGGCAAGCGGAAGGCCAAAGTGTAGAAACCCAGCGCCTGAGTGCCGAGCAACAGGCCGATGATGAGGTAGTCGACATCGAAAATCAGCCGGGCCAGCAGGGTGCTTCCGGCAACAGGCGCCCCGAAATTGAGGTTGGCGCGCAAAGCGTCCTTGCGAACGCGCCACATCTGCCACGGCCGCTGCCCGGGGAGCAGCAGCCAGCATGAGACCGCGTAGGCCGCGGAGCCTGCCGACGTTCCGATCGCGAGCGACCACGCGCCGACGCCGGCGAAAGCCAAGGACAGAGACACCGCGCCGGTCACGGCCGCGCGAATCATGGGGGCCGCCGTCAACCGTCGGAAAAGGAGGTCTCGGCGAAGCAGCGCCTCCGGGACAGCGGCCGACGACGTGGCCAGCAGTGAGATTGCCAGGACCCGCATCAGCGGAGCGACCTCGGGGACGTTGTAGAGGGCTGCGATCAAGGGCGCCGCAAGGAAGGCCCCAGATGCCAAGGACACCCCGACCATGAGCGAGATCAAGAGCGCGGACCGGGCCACCTCGCCTGTGCGCGGCAGGTAGACCAAGGCTTGGGCCATTCCGGCGTCCGCGATGGTTTCCACGTACGCCATCAGCACTGTTGCCAGCGCCACCAAGCCGTATTCATGGGGAGACAGAATGCGCGCCAGCACGACGATCGTGACGAGGACGACCATCTTCCCTGCCGCGAAGGCGAATCCCTGCCACATGACTCCCCGGGCGCCGGCCCGGGCCAGATCCTCAGGAGCGTAGGTCATCGTGCCGAGGCTCCCGATCGCGGAGGTATGGGGTGCTGCACGCCGAGGTCGTTGTCGCCGATCGCCGTCCGGAGCTCTTCCATGTACTCCCTGGCTGCGTCCTTCCACGTGCGGACTGCGGCGGTTCCGCGCTCCGCGTCGTATGGACTCGCTGTGTTCCTCCCTGATTCCGTCCGTGATGCCGTCAGCCGATCCACGACGAGGGCAACGAGCTCATCCGGGTCTTCAGCGACGAACAGCATCGGGTGCGGTTCCTGCTCGCGGGCGGCCACCGGCGTCGCCACCACCGGGGTGCCCGCGGCGAGCGCCTCGCGCACAGAGTTCCTGATCCCCACTCCATGTTCGTCCGGGAACACCGCCACGTCGGCGCCGTGGAATACCTCCACGACAGAGGGAACGTTCGCCAAGACCTCCACAAGGGGTCCTGACAGGTCGAGTATTCCGGAATCGGGTTGACGGCCGGCGACGACGAACTTCGCTTCGGGAACCTGTTCCCAGACCATCGGGGCGATCTTGCCGATCAAGACTTTGACGCTGTCAATGTTCGGACCGTAGTTGAGGCTGCCGACAAAGCAGACCACGGGCGGCCCCGGCCTCGAGGCCGGGCGGACGGCGTGCTCCGCCCCATTGGGGATGCTCCTCACACGGCGCCCCAGGCGCTCGGACCAATCAAGCGCGTCCTGCGCCCCCACGGTGAGGAGGCGCGCGCGGGCGGGAAGGCGGCCTTCGGCGCGTAGCGCTTGGAATTCCCGAAGACGGTAGGCCGCCCTCAAGATCCTCGGGGCCAGGGCTCTGTCCATCCCTGTCCTGATCGACCATGGGTCCACGGTCTGCAGTACCAGCGGACCGGAAAGGTGGCGGGCGAGGAACAGCACGTGGGGACCGTGGATGAGGGTGGCATCGTTCTGCGCGGACAGTTCCGCGGAGGCGGAGACCGCCTCTGCGGTGTCGCGCTCGTGCATCCCCAGCCCGTTGAGGCCCAAGACCGACCTCGCCATCGCCCGGCTGCGTGGGCGCGGCGCCACGACGTGGACCGCCTCGCAGCGGTCTCGCAATTCGTCCGGAAGTCCCACAGGCCCGGCATAGGTGAGGAGGGTGACTGCCACATCGTCCGGCAGGTTTCGCAGGATCTCGAAGGGAATCATCGAGCTCCCGTCGCCGAACACGGGATCGCGATTGGGCATGTCCTCCGTAATGTACAGAAGCTTCATCGCACGCACCCCTCCATCCCCGGCGCCGTAGACGACGCGGTTGCCCCTGCTCCTACGGTCGGATCTGCCGTCGCGGTGGACAAGGAGAGCCATCCGAAACGGGTCCTCCGCCACGGGGATTCGGGTGATGGCAGTCGTTGGCCCTGATGACGCCCGAGTACGGCTCCGCGGCGCGTGCAAGTAGTCAACTGAGCCCCTCGGCGGGTGTCTGCGTACCCGAGCCACCCACGTACTGCTGGGGCGCTCCGCAAGGCCACAAGTAGTCCACCCGCGTATTCGCTCCGTCGATTCCGCGTACTCCCCAGAGGTGGCGTTCGGCAGGCGCCGCATAAGCCAAGTACCGACTACTGATGACCTGCGTCTTGCCGGCGGCTGTACTGGATATGTGAAGTTCGGTATTCAGCCGAATTGTCCGGGCCACGGGGATTGCTGGGAATTCTCGGGCCCGGAAATGTCCGCGGGCGGGAAATTCGCCCGCGGCGTCTCGGGAATGGGAGTCGGGGTGCATCATGCAGCGGGCAGCCGAGCAGCGGAGGAGTCGGACGGCAATCAGAATGCTGACCTTCGGCTTCGCTGCCGCGCTCGCGGCGACTGCCGTCGCGCATCAGCTGGGGTTGGATGCGCACGAGCAGCTCCGGGCCGAGGTGGCACAGCAGCTGGCCGTCTCGGTCCCGGAGCCCTCGGCATCCCCTACCTCCACGCCCGTTCCGACGACGGCGTCTGGGCCCTCGGCTTCGACCGCCTTCGGCGGACGCTCGTCGTCGACGCCCGAGCCGTCGCGCACGCCGACGTCTTCGCCGACGCTTGCTGCCGCGATGCCACCCACGAAGTTCTCCTGGCCAGCCGCGGGACTCTCGGTCGACGTCGTTCCCGCGGACTGGAGCGCAGGCCAGCTCGTCGATCCCGTCCTCGACGCGAACAACTTCGATCCGGTGGCGCACTGGCTCAAGGGGACCGGCCAGGGCGGGGCTGTCCGCCCCGTTGTGCTGGCGGCCCACACGTGCCACGCCGGCGTGAGGCTGTGCACCGACGCGACGTTCCCGTTCAACCGCCTCAGCTATCCGGGCTGGGCCATCGGCCAGCCAGCGTCTCTCGCCGACGCCAACGGGCGCGTGATTTCCTGCTCGCTCGACAGCCGGAAGGTCGTCGACAAAACACAGGAATTCGCCTTCCCGAATGACCCCTGCCTCGTCGTCGCCTTCTCGTGCAATTACGGGAATCCGGACGCCCAGATTGTTCTGCTGACTTTCCGTTGCGGTCAGTGCACGTGACATTTTGCTTTGCCGGGGGCTTTGGCTCCGGTACCCGAGTCTGAAAGGAGGCGAGCAGCATGAAGCCGATGTCCCTGCTCTCCACGAAATATGCGAGCGGCCTGTTTGTGGCCGGTGCCGTGGCCCTCATGGGCGCCGGAATCGCGACCAGCCCTGCGTTTGCCGCCCCGGGCGCCGCCGATGCCAACTCCATCCCGGTCTGCCACCTCACGGGCTCCGCCGCCCACACCTACGTGCTCATCACGCCCTCGAAGGAATCTGTCGCGAGCTCGCGCACGCTGTACTCGAACGACGTCTACCCTCCCTTCACGTACACCGAGAAGAACGGCACCGTCATCGACGTGCCGGGCCAGAACTGGGACGCCGCGGGTCAGGCGCTCTATGCGAACGGCTGCGCTGCGCCGCAGGGGAGCCCATCGCCGAGCCCGACCGCGACTCCCGTCACGAACCCGACGTCGAGTGCGCCGGCCAGCGTGCCCGCTCCCAGTGACTCGGCGCCGAGCGACCCTGCGCCGAGTGCGCCGCCGTCGTCGGCTCCCGCGCCGAGCGACCCTGCCAGCGTGCCGGTCCCGAGTGATCCGGCCCCCCCGTCCAACGCGCCATCCGACCCGCCGTCGAGCCCTGCGGCCAGCTCTGCGGCGCCCACCGAGGCCGCCCAACTTCCCGATCCGTCGTCCCCGTCGTCGGACCCCGGGAAGTCCCCGACGGCGGCGGCACCTGCGGTACTGCCCGGCGCAGGTGCCCCGTCGTCGACGGATTCCCCGAGCGCCGCGGATCCGGCGCCGTCGTCCGCTGCCGGCGCCGCGGCCGCATCGACGACCGCGGCCCAGCAGGTGCAGGTCCAGCAAGCCGCGGGCGGCGAGGGCCTTGTCAGCCTCCGCGCCCAGACGGCCGCGGGCGTCCAGGCTCCGGACTTCACCGTCTCGAACCTCTTCTTCGCCTCCGGCGCCCTGCTCCTCCTCGGCGCGTTCGGCCCGGGCATCCGGAACCGACGTCGCGGGCGCCACGTCTAGCGACAACTGATCTGGGAGACTGCCGCCCCTGCCTCGGCCGGGGCGGCGGCACGCCCGGGCATCGAGGTCCCTGCGCTCAGGGCGTGAACGCGTCCGGCACGCCGTCGCCGTCCTGGTCGACATTCTCTGCCGCGTCGACGCGCCGATAGTGCCGATTCCGAGCGCGAAGGACGACGGCGGCGAGCACCGCCGCGGTCAGGGAGCCCGCGAGGACGGCGACGGTTGCGTGCTCGTCGTGGGGCGACCCGGCCCCGAAGCCGAGCTCCGCAACGAGGAGCGAGACCGTGAAGCCGACGCCCCCAAGCAGCGCGAGGCCGAACACGTCGATCCATGCGACGTCCGGATCGAGATCGGCGTGCCGGGTCTTGGTCACGAGCCACGTGGCGCCGAAGACCCCGATCGCCTTCCCGAGCACGAGCCCCACAACGATTCCGACCGCGACGCTGTCGGCGAGCGCGCTCCCCAGCCCGTCGAGCCCGCCGACGGCGACGCCAGCCGAGAAGAAGGCAAAGACGGGAACTGCGACGCCCGCGGACAGCGGCCTGAATCGGTGCTCGAAGCGTTCGGCGAGGCCGGGAGCCTCCTCGGATCTCGCACCGGCCTGGGGCCGAACCGGCACAGCGAAGCCGAGCAGCACGCCAGCCACGGTCGGGTGGATCCCGGACGCGTGAACGAGCGCCCACGTCGCGACGGCGAGCGGCACGAGCAAATACCACGCGCGGACGCGCCGCTGGACGAGCCACGCGAAGGCCGCGAGCGGGACGACGGCGACCCCGAGGGCCGCGAAATCGAGGCCGTCGGTGTAGAAGATCGCGATGATTCCGATCGCGAGCAGGTCGTCCACCACCGCGAGTGTGAGGAGGAACGTCCGAAGGGCCGCGGGCAAGTGGGTGCTGATGACCGCGAGGACGGCGAGGGCGAACGCGATGTCCGTCGCCGTCGGCACGGCCCAGCCGCGCAGCGCGGCGCCGCCCGCCCCGAGATTGAGGAGCGCGAAGAGGATCGCGGGCATCGCGACGCCCCCGCACGCGGCGACGACGGGAACGATCGCCGTCGCCGGTCTCCGGAGGTCGCCCGCAACGAATTCACGCTTGAGCTCGAGGCCAGCCACGAAGAAGAAGATCGCGAGGAGGCCGTCCGCCGCCCATGCGCCGAGCGTGAGGTCGAGGTGCCAGGGCGCGTAGCCGAGCCGCAGCTCTCGCAGCGCGAAATACCCGGACGACCACGGCGAGTTAGCCCACGCGAGCGCCACCACGGTCGCCGCGAGGAGCAAGGCTCCGCCGACGGTCTCGCGCCGCAGGATCTCGGCGATGCGCCGGTACTCGGGGTAGCTGCCGCGCGCGAGGCTCAGGAACCGGCGGGCGGAGCTTCCAGGTGGGGTGGGTGAGTGCTCGGGGCTGGGCATGCGGCTCCTGCTGTCTGGGGGGTCTATCGAATGACGCCGACCAGGCTTCCCGGCACACCTCGCCATCAATTCTAGTGCCCGAAAAATCGACTGCTCCGTAACTGTCGTTCTGAACGTCCAGAACGACAGTTACAGAGCAGTCGATGGAGCTAGCCCGCGACGAGCGTCCGTACCCCGACGACCGCGACCGCGACGCCGAGCGTCACCGAGATCGCCACGAGGTAGATGTGCACCATGAGGAAACGCGTCGCGCGGCCGGAGTCATCTCGAGCCCGGGGGTCTTTCATGACACGCCGCAGGAACTGCGGCCACACGACGATGCTCCAGACCCCGGCCACGACGAGCAGCCAGGAGAGGCCAGCGGGAAGCTGCATCAGGCGATCTCGCCCGCGAGCCACGCGGCCGCCTGCGTGGCCTCGAGGTTGAGGGCCTTGCCGACCATGGGCTCGGCGGCCTCGGCGATCTTGCCGCCGAGGAACGGGACCGAGCTCGAGACGGTGCCCGTGAGCTCGATGCGGGTGGTCCCGCCGTCGGCCGCGAGCCGCTGGACCGCCGCGACGTCCACGGGGGCGCCCGCGACCTTGACCGTGATGTCCGCCTGACGCGAGCCGTCCGCGTCGGGCGCGGTCCACGTCTCGACCTGTGTGACGTTGAGGTACTCGCCCACGAACTTCTTCGCGATCTCGGGGAGGCGGCCCGTGGGGACCTGGCGGATCACCGTGGCCCTGAATGCGCCGGCGACATCGCCGTCGACCGTGAAGGATTCGAGCTTTCCGCCCACGAGCTCGCTCACGTGGCGCTGGAACGCCTCGTCGGCGAAGACGGCGGCGACCTGGTCGACGGGGTAGTTGAGGGTGGTGTTTGCTTCGAGCGCCATGGAGTCCTTCCAATCTGGCCTGGCGGGGAGGGTGGCACCCACCATCCTAGAGGTCCGGCGGAGGCGCTTGGCCGTCCATGACGACACCGCGGCCGCCCCGCCGGCGCCCGCAAGGGCCCCGGCTGTATTGGCGAGCACGTCCATCGCCGAGGCCGTGCGCTCCGGGAGCGCGAGCCATTGTGTGAGCTCGATGCCCGTCGAGAGGACGCACCCCGTCCCGGCCGCGGCGAGCACGGCTGCCGCGAGGGGCTTGACAGCGTTCCGGAGCAGGAGGACGCCGATGGCCCCGACCGGGACGAAGAAGGCGACGTTCGCGAGCCATTCGAGGAGCGCGTAGCCGATCCAGGCCGGAACGTGGTGGGCATGGAGCCACGCGAAGGCCTGCGAGATGGTGCCCGAGGCGGGCCGGTCCACGGGAGTCGGCCAGAAGACGACGACGGCGACGAACGCAAGGTACGTCGCGCCCGCAAGCCACACGGCACCGGGCCGGAGGGCAGCGGGGGCGAGCGGGTTCATCTCGGCTCATGCTACCGGCCGGGACGCGCTGGCGCCTTCGCGATAGGCTAGGTGCATCCCCGGACTCCCACGAGCTTCCGGGTTTCTGTGCTGCCCTGACGTCTGCGTTGGCCTGGAGGAATCACGTGTCTGTCGACGTGCTACGACCCGCATCGCTCGAGGGGCTCCGCCGTGCCGTGGCCGAAGACCCCACCGTCGCGAGGCTCCGCGACTATGCGTCCAAGCCCGCTGCACGGCGCAGCCAGGACCTCCAGGTCGCGGCGCCGGCGGGCATGCGCCCGGTCATCGTCGCCGAGATCCTCGAATGCGTCCCGGACGACGGCGCGGTGGTCCTCGCCGTGACGGCGACGGGCCGCGAGGCCGAAGACCTCGTCGCGGCGCTCGGCGCGTATCTCCCATCGGATTCCGTGGCGCTCTTCCCGAGCTGGGAGACCCTCCCGCACGAGCGCCTGTCGCCGCGCTCGGACACCGTGGGGCGCCGCCTCGCCGTCCTTCGTCGCCTTGCGCACCCCGAGCTTCCAGCGCACGACGGCGCGCAGCCGCTGCGCGTCGTCGTCGCCCCGATCCGTGCGGTGCTGCAGCCGCTCGTCGCGGGCCTCGGCGACCTCGAGCCCGTCTCGCTCGCCGTCGGCCAAGAGCGCCCGTTCGACGAGGTGGTGCGCTCGCTCGCTGCGGCGGCCTACGCGCGCGTCGACATGGTGACCCACCGCGGCGAGTTCGCGGTGCGGGGCGGCATCATCGACGTCTTCCCGCCCACGGAAGACCACCCCGTGCGCGTCGAGTTCTTCGGTGACGAGGTCGAGCAGCTGCGCTGGTTCGCCGTCGCCGACCAGCGCTCGCTCACTGGCCCGCACGTGCACCACCCGTCGTCGCTCTTCGCCCCGCCGTGCCGCGAGCTGCTCATCACGCCATCGGTCATGAGCCGCGCCGCGCGGCTCAAGGGCTCGCTCCCCGCGGCAGAGGACATGCTCGAGAAGATCGCGGGCGGCATTGCGGTCGAGGGCATGGAGTCCCTCGCGCCGCTCCTCGTCGACGCCATGGTGCCGTTCGTGGACGAGCTCCCCGAGGGGTCGGTCGCGCTCGTCATGGAGCCCGAGAAGGTGCGCACCCGCGCCCACGACCTCGCCGCGACGAACGACGAATTCCTGGCCGCCGCGTGGGCGACGGCGTCCGACGGCGGGGCCGCACCGCTGGATCTGAGCGTCGCCGGGGCGTCCGGCGGCGACGCGGCCGCGCACGCGGGCCGCCTCGAGGATGCGAGCTTCGCGTCGCTCGCGGACACGCGGGAGGCGGCGCTCGGCCGGTCCATCTCGTGGTGGTCGGTCACGTCCCTCGGCGTCGACGAGGAGACCGTCCTCGACATCGACACGCTCTCGATCGCGGCGCGCGAGCCGCGCGGCTACCACGGCGACGTCGCCGAGATGATGCAGTTCATCGGCTCGCGGGTCGCGGACCAGTGGCGCATCGTCGTCGCGACGGACGGGCCGGGCCCGGCCCAGCGCCTCGCCGAGCTGTTCCACGACGCCGACATCCCGTGCACGCGGCTCGAGGGCCTCGAGGGCGCTCCCGAGCCGGGCATCATCGAGATCACGACGGCGACGGCGGGCAAGGGCTTTGTGCTCGATGGCCTCAAGCTCGGCCTCCTCACGGAGGCGGATCTGCTCGGCCGCGCGAGCGCCTCGGGGACCCGCGACATGCGGAAGATGCCCTCGCGCCGCCGCAACGCCGTCGACCCCCTCCAGCTCCATGCAGGGGACTTCGTCGTCCACGAGCAGCATGGGATCGGGAAGTTCGTGGAGCTCGTGCAGCGGAAAGTGGCTGGAAGCAGCGGCTCGGGGGCTGCGACGCGCGAGTACCTCGTCCTCGAGTACGCGTCCTCGAAGCGCGGCGCGCCGGGCGACCGGCTCTTCGTGCCCACCGACCAGCTCGACCAGGTGACGCGCTACGTGGGCGGGGACACGCCGTCGCTCTCGAAGATGGGCGGCGCGGACTGGGCCGCGACGAAGTCGAAGGCCAAGAAGGCCGTCAAGGAGATCGCGGGGGAGCTCATCCGGCTGTACTCGGCCCGCATGGCGTCCCGCGGGCACGCGTTCGGTCCGGACACGCCGTGGCAGCGCGAGCTCGAGGAGGCGTTCCCGTATGTCGAGACGCCAGACCAGCTCACGACCATCAACGAGGTCAAGGCGGACATGGAGCGTGAGGTGCCCATGGACCGGCTGGTCTCGGGCGACGTCGGCTACGGCAAGACCGAAATCGCCGTCCGGGCGGCGTTCAAGGCCGTCCAGGACGGCAAGCAGGTCGCGGTCCTCGTGCCCACGACGTTGCTCGCGCAGCAGCATTTCGAGACGTTCTCGGAGCGCTTCTCGGGCTTCCCCGTGCGAGTGCAGGCCCTGAGCCGATTCCAGACCGGCTCTGAGGCGAAGGACGCCGTGGACGGGCTCAAGAGCGGCGCGGTCGACGTGGTCATCGGGACGCACCGGCTTCTCTCGAAGGAGGTCGAGTTCAAAGACCTCGGCCTCGTCATCGTGGACGAGGAGCAGCGCTTCGGCGTCGAGCACAAGGAGGCGCTCAAGAAGATGCGCACCAACGTGGACGTCCTCGCGATGTCTGCGACGCCCATCCCGCGGACACTTGAGATGTCCCTCACCGGGATCCGCGAGACCTCGACGCTCGCGACGCCGCCCGAGGAGCGGCACCCCGTCCTGACGTATGTGGGCCCCTACACGGACAAGCAGGTCTCGGCCGCGATCCGCCGCGAGCTCATGCGCGAGGGGCAGGTGTTCTTCGTGCACAATCGCGTCTCCTCGATTGACAAGATGGCCGCGTCGATCCGCGAGCTCGTGCCCGAGGCCCGCGTCGAGGTCGCGCACGGACAGATGTCGGAGCACCGCCTCGAGCAGATCATCATCGACTTCTGGGAGAAGCGTTTCGACGTCCTCGTGTGCACGACGATCATCGAGACCGGCCTCGACATCTCGAACGCGAACACGCTCATCGTGGACCGCGCGGATTCCTACGGCCTCTCGCAGCTGCACCAGCTTCGCGGGCGCGTGGGCCGTGGCCGCGAGCGCGCGTACGCATACTTCCTGTACCCGTCGGAGAAGCCCCTCGGGGAGGTCGCGCTCGAGCGGCTCAAGGCCGTCGCGGCGCACAACGAGCTCGGCGCGGGCCTCCAGCTCGCGATGAAGGACCTCGAGATCCGCGGCGCGGGCAATCTGCTCGGCGGCGAGCAGTCCGGCCACATCGCGGGCGTGGGCTTCGACCTCTACATCCGGCTCGTCGGCGAGGCCGTCGCGGACTTCCGCGGCGAGGCCGAGGAGAAGGCCGCCGACATGAAGATCGAACTTCCGGTCAACGCCCACCTCCCGCACGACTACGTTCCCGGGGAGCGGCTCCGGCTCGAGGCCTACCGCAAGCTCGCGGCGGCGAACGACGACGGCGCCATCGCCGAGGTCATGGACGAGCTCACCGACCGCTACGGCGAGCCACCCGCACCCGTGGAGAACCTCGCCGCCGTCGCCCGCTTCCGGGTCCGGGCCCGCGCGGCGGGGCTTACCGACGTCGCGCTCCAGGGGAACATGGTGCGGTTCGCCCCCGCGGACCTGCCGGAGTCGAAGCAGATGCGGCTCACGCGCGTGTACAAGGGGGCGCAGTACAAGCCGGCGCTCAACGCCGTGCTCATCCCGAAGCCGAAGAGCGCGCCCGTGGGCGGGCGCGATCTCGCGGACAAGGAAATCCTCGACTGGTCCGATCAGGTGGTCACGGCGCTCTTCACCGACTGACCCACCCCAACCCGTGGCCACGTCTCGCCCACGCCTGGCCACGTCTCGCCCACGCCCGGCCACGTCTCGCCCACGCGTGGCCATCTCTCGCCGCTGCGACAATCCAGGCGCGGACCCGGAAGTCAGGCTGCACGCTTCGCCATGGCGACACGCAGCTCCGATCTCACCCTCGCAAAGTCGTCTCGGGCGTCGGCCGCCGTCACGATGATGACAGTCCAGCCCGCCGCGCGGAAGGCACCGTCCCGGCGTGCATCGCGGAGTCGCTGTTCTTCGGTAAGGTGATGTGCGCCGTCGTACTGAATGACAACTCGTATATTCCGATACCCAAGATCGCCACTTGGCGAATACGGATCCGATGGGTTAAGTCGAATTTGGAGCTCTGGTTCGGGAAGGTGGTGCGCCAATAGGCTCAAGCGAAGGAGAGTTTCGGGCACTGAATCTGCTCCAACTCTCATATCCGCGAGGGCTTCCCGGCACTTCGCGACACCGCCCATATTTGGGTGCGCTTTGAGCATCTCGGTGAGGGTCGTTCTGCTCGCGTAAGGGGTAGACCGTCCTTCGAAGGCGATTCTCGGTTGTCGAATGAGCTGGTCACCGAGGATTACGAGCGCGACGGGACCGAGTTCGAGGCCGAGATCAAGCCAGGTTCGGGCGGGAGTGGTGACCCGCAGCCCGCCGTCAAGCTCTTGAATCTCATCGGGGAAGATACGCGTGCGATGACCAACGACCCCCTTTCGACGAACACGTTGGCCTTCTGCCGACCTGCTGATATGCAGGCGCGAATGATCGGATGAGCCTTCTGGCAGCCAGAGCCCATGGATTGCGGCGGCGGTCCTATGTGAACCCCATGCGTTCGGCGCAACGGCCAGGTGAATCCGCAGCCGGTCGGCCACTGAAGGCACCTCGCCTCCGGGTCCATAGAGTTCTCGGCTCAGGTGCCGGACGTCTTCCCGAAGTAGGTCTCGATAGTCCAGGCCTACTTCGCTGGCCTCCGCGGCGGTGAAGGGTCGTGACAACAGAGAATGGGCGGAATCTGGTGCGATGGACATGGGCCATGCTTGCACGGTTTTCAGATTCGCCGTCGAAGTTATCCACAGGCAAGCTAAAGGGGCCTCGCGACGCCGAGAGGTGGCCAGGGGTTGGTGGGAGGTGGCCAGACGACGCCGAGACGTGGCCAGGGGGCGGTGAGAGGTGGCCTCGCGTCACCGAGAGGTGGCCAGGGGTTGGGTCAGGGGGCCGCGCCGAACAGCTCGCGCAGCCCGCGCGCCGCGAAGCCCGCGACGGCGGCCGCGCGGTCTGCGATCCCGTGCACCCCGACGGGCTCGACCGAGCCGAGGAGCGCTGCGACGTCGCCGAGGCCCATCGAGACGTCGACCGCGACGCGCCCGCCGACCTCCAGCCGCGCATGCCGCGCGTCGTGCCACCCGTCGAGCGCGCCGTCGTCGAACGTCCGCGTGAGCCGGAACTCCTCCCACGGGCCGTCCACGCGAACGCGCCCACGGTAGGACACACGCCCGCCGTCGGCCTCGACGGCCCCGTCGGCGAGGAACACGCGGGAGCCGAACGGCGCGAAGTCGACGTACCCCGTGACCTCGGGCGCCTGCGTGCCGTCGCGCGTGGGCACCACGAGGGTGACCCGGACCGTGAGCTCATGCCCGCCCGCAGTGCCGTGGAGGGACTCGTTGAATCGGACGCCGGGAACCCGATCGACCATCGCGGTGCAGGACTCGTCGTGCGGGACGCCGCCGGGCCGCAACGCGTCGAGGTAGGCTCGCGCGTCCCGATACCCCATGCCGATGAGGGCATCCGCGTCGATGCGGCCGAGGTAGAACTCGGGGTCGAGGGGAAGCGGATGCTCGGGCCGGATGACGTGGAGCACGAACTCGCGGCCCGACGAGGCGGCCTCGTCGAAGTCGGCGAGCAGGGCGCCCATCGCGCACATCTCGATCATGTGCACGTACTGCTCGAACGGCCCGTCGCCCCAGTACGGGGAGTTTCCGATGCACCACACGAGCCATACCTCGTCCGCACCGCGCCGGAGCGCCTCGCGGACGTTGGCGTCGCGCATCCAGACGGCGTCGGTCCAGACCTGGCCGTCTCGCTCGAGCGGCGTGACGAAGAGCGGGAGGGACATGCCGGCTGCCATGAGCTCGGCGTCGATGTGCCGGGCGTCGATCGCGTGGGCAACCTTGCGGGTGAATTCGGCGACGTTGAACGTTCCCTCGATGGCGCCGGGGAGCGCGGCGCGGCGCCGGATTTGGTCAGCGTCGATCCCGAGCGCCGGGAACACCTTCCGCAGGATCCCGTCCGCGTCGCCGAGGGCGGGGAGGGCCCCGGGCCCCTTGAGATAGTCGCCGAGGGGAAGCGCCGAGCTGAAATCCCTCACGTCCAGACTCGACCAGCGGGCGCACATCTCCTCGGGGGAGATCCCCGAGAGGAGCATCCCCGTGGCGAGGATTCCCCCGGACGATCCGTCGATGTGGTCGAATGCGATGCCTTCCTCGGAGAGCGCGCGGACGACGCCGGCCTGCCACGCGACCCGCATCCCGCCTCCCGCGAGCACGAGCGAGCGCTTCATGAGGGGAGCCTCCCCGCGCGCGGGAGCTTCCTCAGGTAGACGAGGCACAGGATCCCCGTGACGAAGTCGAAGGAGGCGACGCCGAGGGCGAGCGGGGCGAACGCCGCGGTGGCGACGCCGATGCCGACGGCGGCTGCCGCGCCGACCTTCTGCAGGCCGCACCACAGGAGCACGGGGCGGTTGGCGGTCGACGTCGCGAGCGTGTGCAGGAGGAGCCCGCCGACGATGATCATGAACATCCCGATGGTCCCGAAGAGCTGCCGCTCGACGAGTCCAGGGGCGACGCCGAGGAGACGCAGGACGACGTCGCCGAGCGGGATCTGCGCCGCACCGGAGACGATGGTGACGACGGCGATCGCCGCGAGGACCGCGCGCAGCGGGTCAGCCGAGGCCCACGCGAGGAGTCCGCGGCCGTTCCGGCCTGGCACGGTGCGCGGGAGATCCGCCGTGCTCATGCGAACGACCCCAGGAGGTGGCCCCGGGCCACGAGGATCCACACCATGGACAGCCACGTGAGCGTCGAGACGTAGAAGCGGATGTCGTTGAGCATCATCCACCGGATGAGGAGGCTGCGGAGCTCGTTGTCGTCCGCGAAGTCGCCGCCGCGGATCTTGATGTTGATGGGGATGATGAGGCCCTGCCCCACGATCGTGAGCGCGATGATGCCCGCCTCGCAGACGATCGCCGGAATGATGCGCGTCGTGCCCCATTCGGCCCAGATCATGGCGCCGCCGGCCAGGAACATGATGGGGACGACGACGGTGAAGAACGCCGTGGCGCGCTTGGTCGGAACGCCGAAGTGCATGTCCACGTTGCTGCGGTCGAGCGAGCGCCACGTGGGGTAGAGGAACCACTTGAGCACCCACATGGTGCCGACGTACATCGTTGCCCCGAACAGGAAGTAGAGCTCGACGAACAGCAGGACCCAGTTCACGACGCCCGCCCTTCAGCCGCGGCCCGGTCTCCGGCGGTCAGCGAGCGGTCGGGCGGCGCGAGCCATTTCTGGCTCTTGCCGAGGCCCACGACGCTCTCAAGAGTCTCGCCGCCGTCGAGCGATGCGAGGGCCTCGTGGCTTTCGGCCGTGAGGAACCAGGCCTCGAAATGGTCGTCGAGCACGCCGTGGGTCTGGGGGAGCCACGCTGTGAAGAGCGGGCGGCTCCCGACGCCGAGCGTCTTGAACGGGGCGACGCGCGGCGAGTCGCCGAACACGATCCGTCCCTCGGCCTGGCGTCCGAGCGCGACATCGGCGACGGCCTCGAAATAGATGTCCGACTTCCACAGCATCCCGCGGAACGCGCAATAGTTGGAGGCCGCCATCTTGAGCGGGAGCCCCGTGGGCTCGGGCTTCTCGATCTCGACGTAGCAGGCGAGCTTTCCGTCGAGATCGTATTGGGCTGAGACGGTCCTCTCATCGATCACGAAATCGAGGTTGGCCTGGTGCTTGGGCATGCCCCAGATGCCTTTTCCTCCCTTGACGGAGATCTCCGTGCTCACCGGGAGATCGACGACGAACTGTCCCATGCCCATGCTCTTCTGGAAGACGAACGGCAAGAGGGGCGGGCGCGGCTTGAGCCCGTGCGTGACGGCGATCGCGAGCGAGTATTCGATGTATTTCCCGATGTCCGTGGATTCGTAGTTGACGATCGTGACCATGAGGACGCCCTTTCCCCCGAGGGTGAGGGGATGGAGCTCCTTCCCGGGCAGGAGGGCCGCGGCCGCCTTCGCGTTGATGGGGAACGCGGCCATGAGGACGGGGGAGTGATGCGAATTCACGGGCAAGACGAATTCGATGCCGTCCCCGGAGGCGTATTGGCCTCGGAGCTCCTTCTGCCGTTCGGGAAGGGTCGACGGCGTGAGCCTGAGGAGCGGGGCGAGGAACCGTGCGAGGGAATTCATGAGTTCAACTCCTTGACGATGATCGGAAAGGTGTCCTGCCAGGCGTTGGATCCGAAGAAGACATCGAGGTGCCCGTAGCCGGGGATGAGGTGCAGCGTGTCCCGGCCGGGGCGATGCCGCGAGAGGAATTCGTACGTGCGTTCTTGGCTTTCGGGGAGGAAGCACAGGTTCTCGAGGCCTGCGAGGAGCGCGAAGCGCGCGTCGGTGCGTGGCGCCTGGGCACCGAAGTCGTCGGGGAGTTCGGGGTGGTTCCCGACGGTCACGAGGCGGCCCGCCCTGATGCAGCGGCCCATTTCGGTGAAGAAGCTGAGCGGCACCTCGGCGAATTCGCCTTTGATCCACGAATGCGTCGTCTCGTCGAGATTCTCGTGCCGCCAGAGCGCGGGCCGCCCGCTCCCATACGTGAAGCTCACAAGCTTGCACACGGTGTTGTCGCATTCGTGGTGGCTCGCCTTGACGATCGCGCGCACGGCCCGGCTGAAATACCCTTCGGAGCGATTTCCCCATGCTGGCGAGAGGAATGGGCTGAAGCGCTGCACGAGCGGCGCGAGCCGCTCGATCTTGAATCGCGAGAATGCGGGCACGACGGGGTGGAGCGAGACGGCGTTCGAAACGATCGTGTCGACGCGCGGGAGCAGGCCCGCCGCGGCCGACATCGCGAACGACGTGGACCCCTGGCAGTGGATGACCGCCTTGAGCGTCTCGGCGCCGGTTTCGGCGAGGACGCGGTCGACGGCGGCCGGGTGGTCATACACGGCGGCATCGGCGAGCGTCCAGGCCACTGGTGCGAGATCGATGGACGCCCGCCAGTTGAGCATCCACACGTCCCAGCCGTCCTCGAGGAGCACGTCGACGAGGGTCGTCGCGACCGGCGGCCGGAACAGCTCGGCACGGACGCCAGCGCCGTGGACGAGCAGGACCGGCCCTTTCGACGGTGTGGCCGGGGACGTCACATGGACGAGGCTGAGGGGGCGGTCGTCTCGTGATCGGAACGGGATGACGCTCGTCTCGTGGTCTGCGCGGGTGATGCCCATGGCTTCGCTCCTTCCCTCGCGGCTCGGGGTTCCTGTGTAGCTTCGCGGGCAACGGTGATGGGGTCCTCGAGGAGGCGGAGGCGGGGGAGCCCGCCGCTCGGCACGGGACGTGCCCCCGCGCCGTCGGGCTCGAGGTCCCATTCGTGGCACACGGTGTCGGCGACGAGCGGGTAGACGGTGGCCGTGCCGTCGGGCGCGAGCCGGATGCGGAGGAATCCCTTGTGGTCTTCGACCGCCTGGCCGGACATCGCCCACGACGCGACGCCGCTCGGGCCCTTTGTCCCGATGATGAAGAGCGCGAATCCCTCGCTCCCGAACGTCCAGCCGCCGAGGAACACGATGACGAGCGCGAGCGGCCCCGCGACGGGGCCGGGGAGCCCCGCGAGGCCCGTGACGAGCAGGACGATCGTCGCGCTCAGGCCGAGGGCCGCGATCTGGAAGAGGACGCAGCGCGCACAGGTCAGGACGGCTCCGCGGCCGCGATCGAGCGCGCCCGTGACGATCGCGAGGATTCCGAGCGCCGCGAGCGGGATGCCGACGCCCACGATCGCGGTGGCGGGTACGCCGTCGTGCGCCATACCCTCGAGGTTCCCGAGGAGCGATTCGCCCCGCAGCCCGCTCGCGACGGCCCACAGGATGAGGAACGCGACCGCGTGCCACAGCCCGAGCAGGGGCCCGAACCCCGGATTCCGGATGGGAAGCCAGAAGCGCGAGAACGGATTGGCGAGCCGGCGCACGAGCCTGGGGCACTCGTCGTCGTCCGGGTACAGCGCGGAGGTGCGGACGAAGCGTCGCGTGTCCCCGTCGCGGGCCCCGCGCCCGCCCGAGGGCAGCACCGATGCCGAGACGGGGGCCGTGATCGGCGCGGGCAGGGCGAGCTCTCGCGGCACCCACGTCGTCTCGGCGAGGTAGGCGCCGCCGAGCCCGCACGTCACGAGCTGCTCGGGCTCGCCAGGTTCGGGCCCGCCATGGCCGGCTTCCGCAGAACCGGCGGACTCGAAGCGCGAATAGTGGTGGTGGTCGCCGCTCAGCCAGAGGCGCACGGACGCCCCGGTCTCCTCGAACAGGCCGGTCTCGGGGTTGAAGCGCCGCCGCAGGTAGTCCTGCTCGAAGAAGTCGATCTGCCGGAACTCGTCCGCGGTAGGCGTCGTCGCATGGACCCAATAGGGGGACGCGAGGCACAGGATGATCGCGTCCCCGGGCTGAAGCTTCGTCGTGACGTTGTTGTAGAAGTACTCGAGCTGGGGCTCATCGATGTATTGGCCGAGCTGGCTGTCGAGGCCCACGAGCCACCAGCCGGGGTGCCCGCGGCCGCCCGTGAGGCGGAGCCCGAAGTAGCTGCGCGACTGGATGGTCCGCCACCCGCCGATGCTGTGCTGGCGCGTGAAGACGCGCAGGAACGACGTGAGGCCGTCGTACCAGTCGTGGTTTCCCGGGAGGGCGATCATGACCGACGCGGGTGGGCACGAGTCCGCGAGCACGCGGTGCGGGGAGAAGGGGAACGCCGCGCTGTAGGGTCCGACTGTCCGGTCCTCGTACCCCTTGGCCGACGCGACGGGGTAGACCTCGTCGCCCCCGAGGACGAGGACGGCGCCGCGCGGCAGCTGCGTGCCGTCGACGTCGAGTGCGTCCTGGGCGAGGAGGAGCGCGATCGAATACGTCGCGTCGAATCCGTCGCCGAGGTCCGCGGCGAAGTCGAGCCACAGGTCCTCGCCCTCGCGCCGCACGATCCGTGGGGCCGGGGCAGTCTCGTCTTCCGTCTGAGGAAGCCCGACGCCGGGCTCGCCGTCGATCGGCTGGGCCGGCCTGCCCGGGAGGGGGAGCCGGTCGAGCAGGAGGGGTGGGCCGGGGAGGGCGCCTTCGAGTTCGCGCTTGTCGCCGAACGCGGCGAAGAGCGTCGCGGCGGCGACCTTGAGCGCCGTCCTGCTGAGCGAGACGGGGGCGAGCCAGCGCACCGCCTGCTGGGGGGTGAAGCCGAGCTCGGCGGAATGCGCCGCGAGCTCCTTGAGTTTCATGGGTCTGCCTTTCGGGGGGAGCTGGCTCGGGCGGCCGGATCAGGCGGGCGCCGACGGGGAGCGGCGGGCCCCCGGGCCGTACACGGTCCAGAGCTGGCCGAGGAAGAAGCGGCCGAACGTCGCGAGCGCTTCGGCTCCCGCAGGGCCGGTCGTGCGGAACGTCGTGAGCTGCTTCGCGAAGTCCGCGGGCCTGATGTGCAGGATGCCCGCGCCGACGACGTCGTGCGTCTCGCCGGGAGCTGCCTCCGCGCCGGGCGCGGTGTCCGCGGGAGGGGGCACGTGCCCTCGGAGGAACGTCGCGTACAGGACGCTCGTGTCCCGCCACAGGTTGAGCGCGCCGTCGTCGCGGACGAGCTTGTGGCCCGTGAACGTGAGCTTCGTCCCGCCCGGGTCGCGGATCCACAGCCGGTACAGCATCCGCCGCGCGGGCCGCCCGCCGAACGAGCCGTCGTCGACGAACAGGTTGAACCAGCCGCGCTCGACGGGGAGGCGCCCGCCATACTGGTCCGCCACGACGTACCCCGTCGCGACGGCCGGGTGGGCCGGGTCCGCGACGAACCTCTCGATGTCTGGCGCGGTGATCGTGAGCTCGAACATGACCGTTCGGCCCTGCTCCCGCCCGAGGCTCCTGCCCGCGTCCGGGTCCTTGGCCTCGGGGCTGAACCAGCCGTGCATCTGCTCGGTGAAGGCCACGGACGTCGCCCCCGCGGGCGCTGCCGCACCGGCGGGCTCGCGCCGTTCGTGCGCGGCGCCGTCGAGGGGTGTTCCAGGGCGCTCGCGGCGGGCGCCGAGGCCCTTCGTCGCGTCCGGCGCGAGGGACCTCGGCCCGAGCGGGGCCGGCTGGCCCGAGGCGGCCGCGCCGTCCGTGCCTCCCGCGGCGCCCGGGCGGGCAGGCGGCGAGGCGGACGACGACGGCGCCTGGGCCGCGTCTGCGCCGGCACCCGCGTGGGCAGACGGCGAAGCAGACGACGACGCCGACGTAAGCAGGCGCTCGCACGCCCGCTCGGCGAAGGCCGCGATCGTGAGCGACGGATTCGCCCCGACGGGCCCCGGCATCGCGGCCGCGTCCATGACGTAGAGGCCCGGGTAGCCGAAGACCTCGCCGTAGGAATCGCACACGCCGGACGAGGCGTTCTCCCCGGCCGGGGCGCCGCCGATGGGGTGGACCGTGATGACGCGCTTGGCCCACCACAGGGGGTTGTCGACGAAGCGTCCGTCGAGCTGCCCCGCGATGTCCTCCATCGTTCCGCGGACGCGCGCGAAGTACTGCTCGGACGTCGCGACGGTCCAGTCCACGGCGAGCTTCCCGTCGGCAAGGCCCATGACGCCGTCGGGCACGTCCCGCCCCATGCCGAGCAGCGGAAGCGAACTGGCCGAGAGGTGTCCGTCGCCGAGGGCGGCGGCGAGGTCGTAGGAGATGTTGGAGCGGCGGGCCTCGAAGAGGCGGTCCTTGAGGAGCTGGAACGCGACCTTCGCGGTCCGCTCGGCGGCACTGCTGAACTGTGCCGTCTCGATGAGCCAGTTGATGAAGGCGGGGTAGCCCGCGTCCTCGACGTAGTAGCCGCGGCCGGTCCCGCCGTCGACCGTGTCCGGGACGCGGATCGCCGTGGTGATCACGGGTCCGCTGCTCCCCAACAGCGTGCGGACGTGCGGCTTCTCGCCGTCGCTGCCCGGGGTCTTCGCGTCGAGGACGAAAGTGAGGAGGTCGCCGTTGCCGCTGAAGCGCGTGCCGAGCATCGGGCTGAGCCCGGGGAGCGAGCCGCGGTTGCGGAGCAGGAGGAAGTTCGTGCCGAACGTCCCGGCGCCGAGCACGAGGCGGCGGCAGCGGATGATCCGTTCGAGGAGGAGCCCGCCGGCGCCCTCGGGATCGTGCACGACGTACCGCACCTCGTAGCCTCCCGCGACGGGGCGGATGCCGCGGACGTCGTGGAGGGTCCGCAGATCGGCCCCCGCATGCTGGGCCGCCGAGAGGTACGTGTGGTCGAGGGTGTTCTTGGCGCCCGCGTTGCAGCCGAGGTCGCATTCGCCGCACAGGGTGCACGTGGTGCGGACGGCGTCGGGGCCGTGAACGCTCCCGTACGGCGCGGGCGGGAGCGGGGCGTTGGTGCGCGGTGCGCCGCCCGGGGTTGGCGAGAACGTGACGGCGATCGGCGGCCGCTGGATGTCGAGACCGAGCGTTGTCGCGCAGGCCTCCATCGCCGCGGTCTTGGGGGTGTTCTGGTACGGGTAGCGGACCGGCGCGAGCATCTGCTCGGCCCGGTCGTAGTAGGGGTCGAGCTCGGCCCGCGTGAACGGCCAGTTCTCGTAGCCACCGCCCGGCACGGGGGACTCCCGGACGAACCATTTCTCGTCCTTGCGGAGGAGGACATTCGCGTAGATGAGGGAGCCGCCGCCGAGGCCCGCCGAGACGAGGCCTTCGAGCCCGCGGAAGGTCCACGCGTCGAAGAGTCCGTAGAGCTGCCGGTCGGGGTCCCAGAAGTTGAGCCCCATCTGTGCGGGGGAGCGCGCGAAGTCCCCCGGGCCGTAGCGGCGGCCCCGCTCCATGAGGACCACCGAGTGGCCGGCTTCCGCAAGGCGAAGGGCCGCCACGGAGGCCCCGAATCCCGATCCGACGACGACCGCGTCCACGGTCTCGTGCCGGCTTGAACGGAGTGATGAAGGTGCCAGCCCGACCATGGCGTTCCTCTCGACCATGATTGACGCAGCGGGCCGTTCAGGCCGGCGTGCCCGCGCGATGACAACGACATGGTCGCATCGCGGGACACAATTGTCCAGCGTTTGGATTTACTCAATACGGGCGGTGGCTTAATAATCCGGTCCGCGGAGGCTCCGCGCTAGAGCTGAGGCTCACGAGACGGTTGTTAACGCAACAGCGCACCTTCGGAAGGGCGATGCGGAGGTGCTCCGATCGCGCCCCGGAAGGTGCGCTGTGCTGCGTGAGAGGACTAGTTGCGGTGCTCGCTGCCCGAGTCCGAGCGCCCGAGGAACGTCATCGGGATGAAGAACGCCGCGGCGAAGCCCACGATGAGAGCGGCCATGGGCCACGTCGTCGTGAGGTCGAGGAAAGAGACGAGCACGAGGCCCACGATGAACAGCGCCATCAGGACCACGAAGATGATGATGCTGCCGGCGAGCGGGTTCTCCCTCTCGACCGGCTGGTTGGTGGCGTTCTCGGCCATGCTGTCTCCCTTGCCGTGCTAGTACGTTCCGGAGCCGGAGCCGCCGGTGACAATGGCCACGCCGGAGCTTGCGCCGATCCGGTTGGCACCCGCAGCAATCATAGCCCGCGCGTCTTCGAGGGTGCGCACCCCGCCGGACGCCTTGACGCCGATGTGCGGCCCCACGGTGCGGCGCATGAGCGCGACGTCCTCGGCGGTGGCCCCGCCGCCGTTGAAGCCCGTCGACGTCTTGACGAAATCCGCGCCCGCCTCGGCGGCCGCCTCGCACGCGAGCACCTTCTGCTCGTCGGTGAGGAGCGCAGCCTCGATGATGACCTTGAGGATCGAGGAGCTCCCGTGGACGGCCTCTGCGACGGCCTGGATGTCGTCGACGAGGGCGCCGCGGTCGAGGGCCTGGGCCGCCGCGATGTCGATGACCATGTCGACCTCGTCCGCGCCGTCGAGCGTGGCCCCGCGCGCCTCGTAGACCTTGACGTCGGTCGGCGTCGCGCCGAGCGGGAACGCGGCGACCGAGCACGTGAGGACCTTGCTGCCGCGCAGTGCCTTCGCGGCCGTCTTGACCCAGCGCGGATTGACGCACACCGATTTGAAGCCGTATTCGACGGCCTCGCTGCACAGCGTGAGGATCTCCGCCTCGCTCGCCGTGGGCTTGAGCAGCGTGTGGTCGATGAAGCCGGCGATGTCGGCGGGGCTAAGGGCCGCAGGCCCAGAAGACGCAGGCCCAGAAGACGCAGACTCGGGAGACACGGCGGGGTCCTTTCGATCGGTTGACCCCATCGTGGCACACTCCGCCGTGCCGCCATGCCACTCATGCGATGATGCCGCGACCCGGCGGCGCGCTAGGAGACTCTGCTTCAGACCCTGCTGCGCTCGACCCGCAGGCGGTATCCGCGCTTCACGACGGTCTGAATCAGGTCCGGGGCAGGAAGCCCGCTGCGCAGCCGGTTCACCGCCATGTCGAGCGCATGGCTCGATCCGGTCTGCGAGAGCAGCCGCGCGAGCGCGTCGCGGGGCACCACAGCACCTCCCGCGTCGAAGAGCGCACGGAAGAGGAGCATGGCCGCCGGCGCGAGCGTGAGCTCCTCTCCTGCGACGGTCATCGTGCGGCCGCGCAGCTCGACCGGCCCCGCGGGGGTCTCAAGCCGCCGCGTCTGGCGGCGCGAGAGGTTGTCCGTCACAAGCTTGATGAGCGCTCCCATGCGGAACCGGTCGGGAACCCAGGGCCGCAGTCCCGCGGCCTCCAGCGGGGCGGCCGTGACGGGCCCGACGGCGGCGGTCGCGACACGCTGCCGGAAGGCTGCGACGAGCTGGGCGTGCATGCCGAGTTCGTGGGCCGCGCTGAACAGGGCGTCCACGGCGGGGGCACTCGTGAACGTCACGACGTCGAGGTCTCCCGCGCACACTGCGGCGATGAGCGCCTCGAGACGGTCCTCGCCGTCGGGGCGCACCCAGCGGTACGGCGTGACCGTGATGAGCTCCGCGCCGGCGGCGCGCAGCCGCTCGAGCTGCGACGCGTCCGTGTAGCCGTGGAGTTGGATGACCACGCGCTTCCCGTCGAGCCGCCCACCCGCGTCGCGCAGCACGAGGTCGACGAGGGTCGCCGTCGTCTCGTCGTTCGAGATGCCGACGTCGGCGAGCCCGGCCGCCCGCACGGCACCTCGGGCCTTGGGCCCGCGCACATACAGGGCGGCGGCGCCGAGGACGTCGACGAGGTCTTCCCCGAGGCCGGCCGCGTCTGCCACTTCGAGCCACCGGCGCATCCCATACGCCGTCGTGACGATGCAGATGTCCGGACGTGCCGTGATCGTGCGCTGCGTGTCCTCGATGACGCCCAGATCCTGCCCCACGGGCGCGATCGTGAGCACGGGCGCGTGCAGCACCTCGGCCCCGCGACGTTCGAGGGCCTCGATGAGATCCTCGGCGCGCCGGTGCGACGTGACGCCGACCCGGAACCCCTTGAGGACCGTCTCGAGCTCCCCGGGTGTGGGAGCTTCACGGGTGTCCATGACCGCCGCTGCTCCGTTCATGAGAGCCTCACTTCCTTCGTTGTCCTTCCGGCCGCCGTCACGCATCGAGCAACGAGGCGGCGAGGTCCCGTAGCTCGCTGCGCCCCGCCGCGCCGCTCGCGAGCCCGGCGAGCCGGACGACGTCGCCGATCACGATCACGGCCGGGTTGCCGCACGTCGCAGTGTCCGCCTCTGCGCGGCCGAGCTCGGTCACGGTGGTGCGCTGGCCCGCCTGGTAGCCGCGTTCGACGACGGCGAGCGGCGTCTCGAGCGGGAGGCCGGCGCGGCGCAGGCCCGACGCGAGATGGGGGAGGTTCGCCACGCCCATGAGCACGACGAGCGTTCCACCAGCGGCGCCGAGCCCTGCGAGGTGCTCGTGCTCGGCCGCCGAGAGCGGCGCGTGGCCCGAGATCACGGTGAAGCAGTGGCTCACCTCGCGGTGGGTCACCGGGATGCCCGCGGCTGCGGGGACGGAGATCGAGCTCGAGATGCCCGAGACGATGCGCACAGGGATGCCGGCTTCGGCGCACGCGAGCGCCTCCTCGCCCCCGCGGCCGAACACGAACGGGTCGCCGCCCTTGAGTCGAACGACGTTAGCGCCGTTATTAAGCCCGCCCCCGCCGCCCTTCCCGCCCCCGCCGCCCTGCCCGCCCTTGGCGTATTCCACGAGCAGCGCGTTGATCTTGTCCTGCGGAACCTTGTGGTGCCCGGGGAGCTTGCCGACGTCGACGAGCTGCGCCGTCGTGAGCTGCTCGAGCTCGCGCCACGGCGCGAGCCGGTCGAACAGGACGACATCGGCGTCGCGCAGCGCCTCGACCGCGTCGACGGTGAGGAGCCCGCGCGAGCCGGGCCCGCCACCGACGAGGGTGACGTGCCCGCGCGGCCCGGCTGCGGGCTCTCGCACGACCGGCACCCCGGCGCTGCGGTAGTGGTCGAGCACAGGTGCCCACTCGCCGTCGTGCGCAGCCTTCCCAGGGGACTGCGGCGAGCCGACGACGGCGACGAGCCCGGGGCGCGCGGGCAGCGCGACGGCGGCCATGAACGCGGCGGGGGAGTCGAAGTGGGCGAGGGTGGCCCCCGCGCGGCGGTAGCGCAGGACCGCCTGGCGGGAGGCGTCCGCCTCGCCGAGCAGGACGACGGGGGTTCCCTCGAGGCTGATCTCGAGCTGCATGTCAGGCCTCCTCTGAATGAGTGGGGAGCGCGCCGCGGAGGGGGATGGTGGTGCCGAGAGAGACTCTTTCGGAGGCGGTGGCGGGGCGGATCTGCTCGCGCTCGGCGACGTGGACGATCGAGTCGTCGACGGCGTCGGGCGCGTTCACGAACGAGCGGAAGCGGCGCAGGCGCTCGGGGTCCTTGAGCGTCGCGGCCCACTCGTCTTCGTAGGACTCGACGTGCCGGTCCATGGCCGCCTCGAGCTCCGCGGCGATGCCGAGCGAGTCGTCGACGACAACCTGGCGCACGTGCTCGAGGCCGCCGTCGAGGTCCGCCTGCCAGTGCGCCGTGCGCTGGAGGCGGTCCGCCGTGCGGATGTAGTACATGAAGTAGCGGTCGATGTACTTCACGAGCGTCTCGTCGTCCAGCCCGCCCGC
The DNA here is from genome assembly GCF_034931225.1 of Sinomonas terricola. Lineage (NCBI taxonomy): Bacteria > Bacillati > Actinomycetota > Actinomycetes > Micrococcales > Micrococcaceae > Sinomonas > Sinomonas terricola. The sequence continues at coordinate 36,309 of NZ_JAYGGQ010000016.1, read as the reverse complement.
GAGGAGCTGTGCGTGCGCGGGGTTCGCGCCGCCGTTGCCGCCCACGTAGAGGTTCCAGCCGTCCGAGGTCGCGATGACGCCGACGTCCTTGCCGCGGGCCTCCGCGCACTCGCGAGCGCAGCCCGAGACGCCGAGCTTGAGCTTGTGCGGGCTGCGCAGGCCGCGATAGCGCAGCTCGAGCTTGATGGCCATGCCCACGGAGTCGAGCACGCCGTAGCGGCACCAGGTGGACCCGACGCAGCTCTTCACCGTCCGGAGGCTCTTGCCGTACGCCTGGCCGGACTCCATGCCAGCCTCGATGAGCTCGCCCCAGATCTCGGGGAGCTGCTCGAGCCGCGCGCCGAACAGGTCGATGCGCTGGCCGCCCGTGATCTTCGTGTACAGCCCGTACTTCTTCGCGACCGCGGCGATGACCGCGAGCTTGTGCGGCGTGATCTCCCCGCCCGGGATGCGCGGGACGACCGAGTACGTGCCGTCCTTCTGCATGTTCGCGAGCGCGCGGTCGTTCGTGTCCTGGAGCGCGCCGCGGCCGGCGTCGAGCACGTACGCGTTGTGCTGGGACGCGAGGATCGAAGCGATCGTGGGCTTGCAGATGTCGCAGCCCGCGCCCTTGCCGTAGCGGGCCATGATGTCCTCGAAGGAGGTCAGCTGGAGGACCCGGATCGCGTCGAAGAGCTCCTGGCGGGAGAGCTCGATGTGCTCGCACAGGGCCTTCGAGACGGTCACGCCCGCCTTCGTGAGCTCCTTCTCGAGGAGCTTCTTGAGCATCGGCACGCACGAGCCGCACTGCGTTCCGGCGCGCGTGCACGCCTTGAGGGCCGGGAGCTCGCGCACGGGCTCGGAACCTTCGCACGTCCCGCAGCCGCCGATCGCATCGCGGATCCCGCCCGCCGAGACGTTGTTGCACGAGCATAGGATCGCGTCGTCCGGGAGCTCGGTCTCCGGGGCCTCGCCTCCGCCCGCGGCGGAGAGGAATGCGCCCGGCTCGGCCGGGAGCTCGCGGCCGAGGAGCGGGCGCAGGCTCTGGTACGGCGCGGCGTCGCCCACGAAGATGCCGCCGAGGAGGGTCCGCGCGTCGTCGGTCGTGACGATCTTCTGGTAGACGCCCCGGGCCGGGTCCGCGTACACGATCTCGAGCGCGCCCGGCTCCTGCGCGAACGCGTCGCCGAAGCTCGCGACGTCGACGCCCGAGAGCTTGAGCTTCGTCGCCGTGTCGAAGCCCGGGAACGTGGCCTCGCCGCCGTGGAGCCGGTCCGCGACGATCTCGGCCATGGTGTTCGCCGGGGCCACGAGGCCCACGCACTCGCCGTCGAAGTTCGCAACCTCGCCGATCGCCCACACGCCGTCGACGCCCGTCGCGCAGCCCGCGTCGATGACGACGCCGCCGCGGCGGCCCAGCGCGAACGGCGCCTCGAGCCCGGCGGCTGCGGCGTCGTCGTTCGCGAGGCGGAGCAGCTCGTCGCGTGGCGTGATGCCGACCGCGGCGACCACAAGGTCCGCGGGCAGTACGCGCTCGTCGGCCATGCGCACCCCGGTGACGGTCCCCCCGACCCCGGTGAGTACCTCGGCCGGGGCAACCCCCGTGTGCACCTCGAAGCCCTTCGCCGCGATGAGGCGGCCGAGCGCCTGGCCCGCACCCTCGTCGAGCTGCGCGTTCATCAGCCAGCGGCTGCGGTTGACGACGGCGGCGTCCCCGCCGAGCTCCTGTGCGCCCGCCGCGGCCTCGATCCCGAGGAGGCCGCCGCCGATCACGACGACCTTGGGCCGGCGGCCCAGCTCGTCCGCGAGGCGCGCGATCTCGTGGCGGAGGAGCCACACGTCGTCGAGCGTGCGGTAGACGTGGGCCGCCCCGGCTCCGGGGAAGGGGAGCTGCGCGGCGTCCGAGCCCGTCGCGAGGACGAGCTCGTCGTAGGCGTGCGACCCGCCGTCCTCCGTGTAGACGACGCGCTCGCGCGGGTCGAGGCGCACGGCCTTCGCACCGCTCAGCAGGGTCACGCCGGCGGTTCCCCAGAACGCCTCGTCGCCGAGGGTGAGGTCGGCGTCGCCCGTGAGGGCCTTGCCGAGCGAGACGCGGTCGTAGGGGAGATGCGCCTCCTCCGAGAGGACAAGGACTTCGGTGCCGTCGAGGCCGCGCGCTGCCATCGCGTCGACGAAGCGGTGCGCGGCCGGGCCGCCGCCGACGACGACGACGCGCCGGGTGCCGTGCGCTGGGCGAGGCTCGCTGGTGCTGGGGGTGCTCACGGGGTGAGGCCTTCCGTCGAAGGGACGCCGAGCGTGGCGGCGGGGATTTATTCCAGCCTAGGAATCTGCGATTTCACCTCAGTTGCCCGGGTGTAACGACCGATTAACTTCGCAGTCACGGGAGTGTTTCGTGCTCCGTGAGGCCGGTTTTACTTTCGCGTGACACGGCTACAACCCGTGCGAAACGCGCCCCTCCGTAGCGTTGACACATGACGATCACAGCTCCCTCACCAGTCGGATTCTCCGCGCTGAATGACCTCGACGCCCTCGAAGCATCGGCGGAGAGAGTCCTGCCGACGTGGCGCAGCGTGTGCAACCTGAGCGACCTCGAGCCCAACTGGGGCGAGGCGGCCCTTCTCGACGGCCACCAGATCGCGCTCTTCCGGCTTCCCTCCGGCGAGGTCTACGCCGTGGACCAGCGCGACCCCGCGACCGAGGCTCACGTCATGGCCCGCGGAATCGTCGGTTCGCGCGGCGACCGCCCGACCATCGCCTCGCCGCTCCACAAGCAGGTCTACGACCTGCGCACCGGGGAGCGGCTCGACGGCGAGGGCACCCCGCTTGCCGCGTACCCGGCCCGCGTCGTGGACGGGATCGTCCAGATCGCGGCCTGAGCCGCTCCAAGCTTCGCATGTGCTGCCCTTAGCCGCTTCTCCGTGGGATATATCGCACGGAGGAGCGGCTTTCGCACGGAGAAACGGCTTTCCCTCCAGCCGATCGGCCGTGTTGTCAATCTGGGTTGACGCCATTCAGGCGTCAATCTAAACTGACAGCATGGATGGACACGACGTCTCGGCAGGCCTCCGCTCCGACGATCCCGCCCTTGGGCTGCGGGCCGTGGGTGCGCTGCACCGGCAGGCCGAGCTCACCGAGGCCCGCTACGTTGCGCTCGCGCGCGAGCGCGGCTGGACGTGGGAGCAGATCGGAGACGCCCTCGGGGTGTCGCGGCAGTCCGTCCATGCCAAGTACGGAAATCCGGGGAAGGGCGGCTGACATGTTCGAGCGATTCAGCGAAGCGGCGCGAAACACCGTCACGGAAGGCGTCAAGGAGGCGGCCCTGCGGGGAGACCGCCGCGTCGGGACCGATCACCTGCTCCTGGGGATCCTGCACGATCCGGCGAGTGCCGCCATCGTCGGCGTCGACCTCGCGGCGGCGCGCCGGGCGGAGGAGACCCTCGATCGCGAGGCCCTCGCGGCGGTCGGGGTGGACCCGGGGCCGGAGCCGCTCGTCTCGCCGCGTTCGCGACCGGGCCGCCTCCCGCTCACGTCGGGGGCCAAAGCCGTCCTGACGCGGACCGTGCGGCTCGCCGCCGCGGAGCGAAGCCGGACGATCACGTCGCGGCATGTCCTCCTGGCGCTCGCCGAGGCCCCAGCCGCGGATCCCGCCGCCGCGCTGCTCGCGCGCCTCGGGGTCGATCGGGCGGGGCTCCGCACGCGGCTCTATCCGGCCTAGTCAGCTGCGTGTCTCGGCGGAGTCTGCCGGGCTGCGGATTTCGCGGATCGATCAGCCCTGACGGAGGCCGAGCGTGTTGCCGTCGGGATCGGTGAACCAGGCACCCCTCGCGGGGCCGAGCTGTGCGATGTGGCCCGTCGTGGTGAGCGGGCCCTCGGTGTAGTCGAGGAAGGCGACGCCCTTGGCCTCGAGGTCCGCGACGGTGCTCTCGATGTCGCTGACCTCGAAATGCGCGAGCGTGTGGATGGTCTCGGTGCCAGGCCGCTTGAAGACGGAGAGTTCGCTGTGCTCGCCGCAGCGGAAGCGGACTGAGGCGGGGTTCTCCCAGAGCTGGGCCAGGCCGAGCGTCTCCCCGTAGAAGCGCTTCGCGGCGTCCAGATCAGTGACCGGGATCGTGGCGACGACCATGCTGGCTGTGAGCATTGTGGCCTCCTGGGTGAGAGGGGATTTATTTGGTATGTCAAATAGTAGATCGCATATATTTGGCATGTCAAGTATATGGATCTAGAATGGGTCTATGCCTCTCGAAGAAACTGGCCGTTGGATGCCGGCCTGGCTTGCGCTCGTGCGCACCCATTCGCGCCTGTGGGATCGGGTCGAGACGGAGATGCGCCGCGACAGCGGCCTTACGATGGCGCGCTACGACGTGCTCATGCATCTCGACCTCGCCGGAGGTCGGCTCGGCCTCACAGACCTCGCCGGTGCCGTCTTCCTCTCGCCCTCGGGACTCTCGAAGCTGCTCGACCGCATGGAGGCCTCGGGCCTCATCGAACGCCAGCCCGATCCCGACGACGCCCGCTCGGCGTTCGCGAGCATCACCGCCCGCGGCCGAACCCTCGTCCGCGAGGCGCGGCAGAGCCACCACGATTTCCTGCAGGGGACGTTCGGCGACGTGCTGAGCGCCCGCGACCTCGCCGACCTCACGCGCATCATGGGCAGGCTCGACGCCCAGGCACACCGCTCGTAGGGACCCAGCGCCTCCAAGGGAGGCCCCTACAAGCCGAGCGCCTCGCGCACGTCCTCAAGGGCGGCGTCCATCGTCTGGCGCGCCGCCTGCCGTTCCGCGGCGAGCTCGGCGGACGAGTCCACCGGCCGGATCACCTCGAGGTAGCACTTGAGCTTCGGCTCGGTGCCGCTCGGGCGGACGATGACGCGCGTCTCGTCCCGCGTGATCCATAGGAGGCCCTCGGTGGGCGGAAGGTCGTCCGATCCGAGTGAGAGGTCCACGGCGGTTTCGACGGGGGAGTCGGCGAAGCCCGCAGGCGGATCCTGCCGGAGGCGCACCATCATCGCGTCGAGCAGCCCGAGGTCCGCGACCCGCACGCTCAGCTGGTCCGTGAGGTGCACGCCATGACGGACGTGCAGCGCGTCGAGGCGGTCGAAGAGGCTCTCCCCGTGCGCCTTCGCATCCGCAGCGAGCTCGGCGACGAGGAGGCCGGCCGAGATGCCGTCCTTGTCCTTGACGAGGTTCGGCGCGACGCAGTAGCCGAGCGCCTCCTCGTAGCCGTACACGAGGCCGGGCACGCGCGAGATCCACTTGAACCCCGTGAGCGTCTCGCGGTGGCCGATCCCCGCGGCCTGCGCGATCTCCCCGAGGAGCCTCGACGAGACGATCGAGTTCGCGAAGACGCCGCGGCTGTCACCGGAGGCGGTTTCCTCGAGCCGCCGCACGATGTGCGCGCCGAGCAGCGCGCCGACCTCGTCGCCGCGCAGCATCCGCCACTCGCCGGTCTCGGGATCGGGGGCGGCGACGGCGCAGCGGTCCGCGTCGGGGTCGTTCGCGAGGACGACGTCCGCTCCGATGTCCCGGGCGGCCTCGAGCGCGAGGTCGAGCGCGCCGGGCTCCTCGGGGTTCGGGAACGCAACGGTCGGGAACTCGGGGTCGGGCTCCGCCTGCGCGGTCACGAGCGTGACATTCCCGAAGCCCGCCTCGCGGAGGACGTCGAGGGCCGTCGACCCGCCCACCCCGTGCAGCGGCGTCAGCACGATTCGGAGGTCGCGGGCAGGGAAGAGGTCAGGGCGCGCGAGGCCGACGACGGCGGAGCGGTAGTCCGCGGCGACGCTCGGCGAGAGCACGGTCCACCCAGACTCGGCGAGCGGGACGCCCGCAATGGGTCCGACGGCGTCGATGAGCGCGGCGATCTCGCCGTCGACCGGCGAGACGATCTGCGCGCCCCGACCGTCGTCGTCGACCGCCCGACCGCCGAGGTACACCTTGTAGCCGTTGTCCTGCGGCGGGTTGTGGCTTGCCGTCACCATGACGCCCGCATCGCAGCCGAGCGCCCTCAGCGCGTAGGCGAGCACCGGCGTCGGGAGCGGAGCCGGCATGAGGAAGGTCTCGATGCCCGCTGCCGTGAAGATCGCGGCCGTCTCTAGCGCGAAGACGTCCGAGTTCTTGCGCGCATCGAAGCCGACGACGGCGCGGGGCCCGCGAGCGTGCGCAGGGGCGCCGTCGTCGGGCTTGCCTGCGCCCTGCGCGGGCACGCCGACGCGCTGCGCGAGGAAGGCCGCGAGCCCCGCTGCCGCGCGGCGCACGACGACGCGGTTCATGCGGTTCGGCCCCGGGCCCAGCGCGGCACGCAGCCCCGCGGTGCCGAACTGGAGGGTTCCGCCGAACGCGTCGGCGAGTTCCTGGAGGGCCGCGGCATGGCCCTCGCCCGCCTGGGCGAGGAGGCTGCGGAGCTGCTCGGCCGTCTCCGGATCCGGATCGGCATCCGCCCAGGCCCGTGCGGTCGCGCTGAGGCCCTCGAAGCCTTCTGGAAGTGAGCTCATGGTGTGCCCGGACCTCAGATCTTCGCGATGACGTCGGCGAGGAGGCGCGAGATGCGCGGGCCCGCCGCGCGGCCGGCCTCGATGACCTCTTCGTGGCTCAGCGGCGTGGGGCTGATCCCCGCGGCGAGGTTCGTCACAAGCGAGATGCCGAACACCTCGAGCCCGGCGTGGCGCGCCGCGATGGCCTCGAGCGCGGTCGACATGCCGACAAGGTCCGCGCCGATCCGCTTCGCGTACTGCACCTCGGCGGGCGTCTCGTAGTGCGGGCCCGTGAACTGGGCGTACACGCCCTCGTCGAGCGTCGGATCGACCTCGCGGGCCAGGCCGCGCAGGCGGCTCGAGTAGAGGTCCGTGAGGTCCACGAACGTCGGGCCCTCGAGGGGGGACGTGGCCGTCAGGTTGATGTGGTCGCTGATGAGCACGGGCGTGCCCGGCGCCCACGCCGGGTTGAGGCCCCCGCAGCCGTTCGTTAGCACGAGGACGCGGCAGCCCGCCGCCGCGGCCGTGCGGACGCCGTGCACGACTGCACGCACGCCCTTCCCCTCGTAATAATGCGTCCGCGCCCCGAGCACGAGCGCACGCTTGCCCTCGCGCGTGAGGACCGAGCGGATCGTGCCGACGTGCCCCTCGACCGCGGGGGAGGAGAAGCCGGGCACCTCGTTCGCGGATAGCGTTGCCGTGACCTCGCCGATGAGATCCGCCGCGGCACCCCAGCCCGAGCCGAGGACAAGGGCGATATCGTGCGACGCCACGCCCGTGGCCTGCGCGATGTAGTCGGCGGCCGCTTGGGCGAGCACGAAGGGATCGGAAGTCGTCACCTCGGAAGTCGTCACAAGGTAGAACCTATCAATCGGGACCCCGAGGTGGCACACCTCGCACCCGTCCGTGCCGCAGATCACCGGGGCCTGTGGTGCACGCAGTGGTGGCGTGGGCACCCGCCGGGGCAGAATGGGTGTCCGTGACGATGAACCCCGATTTCAGCGTGCCCCATATCGCGATCCTCGGCGGCGGGCCGGGCGGCTACGAGGCCGCGTCCGTCGCGGCATCCCTCGGGGCGCGCGTGACGATCGTCGAGCGGGCCGGGCTCGGTGGCTCGGCCGTCCTCACCGATGTGGTGCCCTCCAAGACCCTCATCGCTTCCTCGGACCTCATGACGCGCGTCGAAGAGGCGGCCGCACTCGGCATCCACCTGGGCCACACCGACGGCGCGCTCATCAAGCACGCGGACCTCCGCTCGATCAACGAGCGCCTCCTCGGCCTCGCGCGCCAGCAGTCGCAGGACATCCGCGCGGGCCTCGAGCAGCTCGGGGTGCGCATCGTCGACGGCACCGGGCGGCTCGCGGCCCGCCACACGATCGAGGCAACGACCGATTCGGGCGTCGAGACCATCGAGGCCGACGCCGTCATCCTCGCCGTGGGCGCCCACCCCCGCGAGCTCCCGACCGCCAAGTTCGACGGCGAGCGCATCCTCAACTGGACCCAGATCTACTCGCTCGACGAGCTGCCCGAGCACCTTATCGTCGTCGGCTCGGGTGTTACGGGCGCCGAGTTCGCGTCTGCTTACAACGGGCTCGGCGCGAAGGTCACGCTCGTGTCCTCACGCGACCGCGTCCTTCCCGGGTCCGACGAGGACGGCGCCGAGCTGCTCGAGAAGGTCTTCGCGCGCCGCGGCGTCAATGTCCTCTCCCGCTCCCGCGCGGCCGCCGTCGAGCGCACGGGCGACGGCGTCGCCGTCGTCCTCGGAGACGGCACCAAGGTGACGGGCTCGCACTGCCTCGTGTGCGTCGGCTCGATCCCGAACACCGAGGGCATCGGGCTCGAAGAGGCCGGCATCGCGCTGTCCGAGAGCGGGCACATCAAGGTCGACGGCGTCTCCCGCACGACCGCGATCAACGTCTACGCCGCGGGGGATTGCACGGGCGTCCTTGCGCTCGCGTCGGTCGCCGCGATGCAGGGTCGGATCGCCGTCGCCCACTTCCTCGGCGACCGCGTTCTCCCGCTCAACCTCAACCACGTGGCCTCGAACATCTTCACGTCCCCGGAGATCGCGTCCGTGGGCGTCTCGGAGTCGGACGTCACGAGCGGCAAGGTCGCGGGGGACATCGTCACGCTGCGGCTCAAGAGCAACGCGCGCGCCAAGATGCGCAACACGACGGACGGCTTCGTCAAGATCATCGCGCGCAAGGGCACGGGCACGGTGATCGGCGCCGTCGTCATGGGCTCGAACGCGTCGGAGCTCATCTTCGGCCTCGCCATCGCGGTGGAGCAGAGCCTGCACGTCGACGACGTCGCCGCGACGTACGCCGTGTACCCCTCGCTCTCGGGCTCGATCTCGGAGGCTGCACGCCGGCTGCACGTCCACATGTGACGTGCAGAAGACGGTGTGTGGCTCGTGAGGCGCACTCAGGCCGTCTCATCGGCCGGAAGGCGTCTCCACGCGTCGAGGCCTTGAGGGGCCGCGGGCCCCGGCGCATGATGGCGCCATGAAAAGTCCGCACCCGACGGTCGGGGAGGCAGCGGCGGCCATCAGCCACCGTCACGACCGCCTGCTGGAACGCGTACGGGCCCTTTCGGGGGCCCTTCTCGGTGCCGTCGAATCCGGCGACACCGTCACCGCCCACGACGAGAAGGGCAATCTGGTCTCGTGGTGCGAGGACGAGCTCATCCCGCATCTGGTCGCCGAGGAGGGGCCGCTCTACGGCGGTGCCCACGCCACGGCCGAGGGCGGGCTGCTGGTCGAGGGGCTTCTCCAGGACCATCAGGCCCTTGTGGGCCTGGTCGACGAGCTGCGCCGGGCCGACGGCGGGGTCCGTGCCGCGGCGCTCGCCCTCGTGATCGCCCGCGTCCTCGCGATGCACACGGGGAAGGAGGAGCGGCTGCTCCTGCCCTTCATCGCAGCTAGTCCGGGCTTGAGCCTCGCGGAGGCCGTGGGGACCCTCGAAGACGTGGCCGAGGGTTAGGCGGCAGAGCGCAGTCCCCTTCTCGCCCTGAAGTTCTCCTCAAGCGGACTTCCTTGCGAGGAGGGCACTGCGATCTGGCGTCGCAGCTGATGCAGGGGACCTGGCCGGGCTGGAACATACTGGGGGAAGGTTCCAGCCCGGCCCAGCTGCTGGGACAGAGCAAAGCCGGCACGGTGGACAGTTCCGTTCCGGCTTCCCTGTATGTCATCGCTCACACTGCCCGAAAAGTTACGCGAGCGAGGCACGTATTTTCGAGCACCCGGCCTCGCCGCCGCCGCCCTGCCCCTACGCGGCGACGACGGCGAAGTGCTGTTCGATGAGCTCGCGCACGCTGTCCTTGCATCCCCCGCAGCCGGTTCCTGCGCGCGTGGCCTTCGAGACCTCCTCGACGGTCGAGCAGCCGCTCGCCACCGACTCCTGGACGGTGCCCCGGCTCACGCCCGCGCACCGGCACAGCGTCGACTCCGGGCCCGGTGCCGAGCCGGGAGCGCCGAGCGAGCCCTCGGGGCCGTCGAGCCGCAGGAGCACCGAGCGGTCCGCGGGGAGCTCCGCTCCGCTCCCGAACAGGAGCGTGAGCTCGGCCGCCGCGCGCGGCATCCCGAGCGCGACGAAGCCCTCGAGCACGCCGTCGCTCGTGCACATCTTGACGTAGCGACCGTGGGCGGCGTCGGCCCACAGCGAGACCTCGAGCGGGGAGCGACCGGCCGCGGCGTCGTCCTCCCAGGCCGTCGTGTCCCACGGATCGGCCTGCACGCCTCCCGCGAGGGCGAGGTTCACGCCGCGGGCCTTGAGCAGGATGACACCGGGGCGTTCCTCGGGCAGGGGCCCGGGAGCCGGCTCGCCGAGGAGGCGTGCGCGGAACGACGCCGCGAGCCAGTCGGCCTGCCGCCAGCCCGGTGCGATGAGCCCGGTTGGGCCCGAGCTGCGCTCGCACGCGGCGCACGAGTGGTCGGCGCACCGCACCTCGGCGCAGTCGCCGATCGCGAAGACGTGCTCGGTGTGCAGCGCGCCGAGCCGGTGGTCCACGAGGACGCCGCTGCCGACCGCGAGCCCGGCGCCCTCCGCGAGCTCCTTGCGGGGCCGGGCGCCGCACGCGAGGACGAGGAGGTCGCCCTCGATCGCGGTTCCGTCGTCGAGGACCAGGGCGCGGAAGGCGCCGTCGGAATCGGTCGCGATGCCGGTCGCACGGGCGTTGCGGACGAGGCGCAGCCCCTGCTGCCGCAGGATCATCGAGAGCGTCCCGCCTCCCGCCGCGTCGATCTGCCGGCCGAGCGGCTTGTCGCCGTGGTGCACGACCGTGACGTTCGCCCCCTCCTCGGAGGCGGCGAGCGCGGCCTCCAGCCCGAGCACGCCGCCGCCGAGCACGACGACGCGCTTCCGGCCGCGCACGGCCTCGGCGAGCCGCTCGGCGTCGGCGAGATCGCGCAGGGCGGTCACACCCGCGGGCAGCACGGGGTGCAGCGGGTCTGGGTTGAGCCCCGTGAGGTTGGGGATCGCCGCGCGGGCGCCGGTCGCGATCACGAGGCGGTCGTAGGGGAGCGCCGTGCCGTCCGCGAGGTGGACGTTCCGCCTGCTCCGGTCGATCCGCTGGACGTGGGCCCCGAGGATCGCGCGCACGCCGTCGGCCGCGAGCTCGTCCGCGTCCGCGAGCTGCATCGACGCGAGCGAGGTGCGCCCCACGCCGAGGTCCGCGACGAGCACGCGGTTGTAGGCGGCATGCTCCTCCTCGCCGACGACAGTGAGCTGGACGGCGCCCGCGACGACGGCGGGCCGCAGCTCGTCGACGAAGCGCGCGGCGACGGGCCCGAAGCCGACGACGACGACGCGCTCGGGCGCGCTGCCCGAGACGAGGCTCGCGGGGTCATGGACGAAGGTCAAGGGCGCTCCTCGGACGGGCCGGCGTGGACGAGATCGGCGTTCGCCCCGTCGGCGGGCGGGAACTCCGCCGGCTGGACGAGGACGCGGGTGGTCTTGAACTCGGGCATGCCCGAGATCGGGTCGGTGCGCGACTCGGTGACCTGGTTCGCGGCCGCGAGCCCCGGGAAGTGGAACGGGAGGAACACGGTGTCGGGGCGGATGTCGAGCGTGAGCTCGACCCGGCACAGGACTTCGGGCCTGCGGGCGGCAGAGCGCGATCCGGACGACGGCGCCGCGCCCTGCGCCGAGCCTTCGCCGAGGCGCATGACGCGCACCCACGCGTTCTCGGCGACCCGCAGGCGGGCGGCCGCGGCGGGGTGGAGCTGGAGCCGCGGCTCGGGCTGGGCAGCGCTCAGGGCGGCGACCCGGCGGGTCTGCGCGCCCGACTGATAGTGCTCGAGGAGCCGGCCAGTCGCGAGGTGGAACTCCTCGGGGGCAGGGTGCGACGGCGACCACGCGGGGGTGGCGGCGCGCACGCCCACGAGCCGAGCCCGCCCGTCGTCGTGTGCGAAGCGCTTGGCGAACAGGCGCGGCGTCCCCTTCGAGCCCGCGGGGTACGGCCAGTACACCTCGGCGCCCGCGTCGAGCAGTTCGTAGGAGACGCCCGAGTAGTCCGCAAGGCCGCCCTTCGATGCCCTCCGCAGCTCCTCGAAGACCACCTCGGGCTCGGTCGGGAAGGACGAGGGCGCGCCGAGCAGCTCCGCGAGGCGGTTCATGATCCACAGCTCGGAGCGCGCGCCCGCAGGAGCCTCGAGCGCACGACGGCGGCGCAGCACGCGGCCCTCGAGGTTCGTCATCGTGCCCTCCTCCTCGGCCCATTGGAGGACCGGGAGTACGACGTCCGCCTCGCGGGCCGTCTCGGAGAGGAAGAAGTCGCACACGACGAGGAGGTCGAGGCGGCGCAGCCCGTCGCGGACCGCCGAGACGTCAGGCGCGGACACCACGACGTTGGCGCCGTGCACGAGAAGCGCGCGCACGCCGTCGTCCGTTCCCAGGGTGCGCAGAAGCTCGACGGCGGGCAGCCCCGGGCCGGGGATGCTCGCCTCGTCGACGCCCCACACGCGGGCCATGTGCGCGCGCGCCTCGGGGTCGGTGATCTTGCGGTAGCCGGGGAGCTGATCGGCCTTCTGGCCGTGCTCGCGCCCGCCCTGCCCGTTGCCCTGGCCTGTGAGCGTGCCGTAGCCGCCGCGCGGCGAGCCGGGCAGGCCGAGGAGGAGCGCGAGGTTGATCGCAGCCGTCACGGTGTCGGTGCCGTCCGCGTGCTGCTCGATGCCGCGGCCCGTCAGGATGTAGCACGAGCCCGTGCGGGCCGAATCGGCGAGGCGCCGCGCCGTCGAACGGATGAGGCCGGCCGGCACACCCGTCGTCGCCTGGACGCGCTCGGGCCACCACGGCGCCACCGAGCGGATGACGCTTTCGAGGCCTTCGGTCCGCTCGGAGAGGTACTTCGAGGCGAGGAGGCCATCGTTGATCACAACGTGCGCGAGGCCCAGGAGCAGGACGAGGTCCGTGTGCGGGGCCGGCGCAAGGTGCGTTCCGGCGCCGTCGTCCGTGAGCTGGGCGGTCGCCGAGCGGCGCGGGTCGACGACGACGAGGCCGCCCGCCGCCCGAGCCCCCGCGAGGTGCTGGACGAAGGGCGGCATCGTCTCGGCGACGTTGGAGCCGAGCATGAGGATCGTGTCCGCCGTGTCGAGGTCGGCGAGCGGGAACGGGAGGCCTCGGTCGATGCCGAAGGCCCGGTTGCCCGCCGCGGCGGCCGAGGACATACAGAACCGGCCGTTGTAGTCGATACGGGACGTTCCGAGGGCGACGCGGGCGAACTTGCCGAGCAGGTACGCCTTCTCGTTCGTGAGGCCGCCGCCGCCGAAGATCCCGACGGCGTCCTTCCCGTGCTCGGCCTGAACCCGGCGGATCTCCGCCGCAACCCGTCCCAGCGCCTCGTCCCAGCTCGCGGGGCGCAGCGCGCCCTCGCCGTCCCGCACGAGCGGCTCGGCGAGCCGCTCGGGGTGCCGCAGGAGCTCGGCCGCCGTCCAGCCCTTGCGGCACAGTCCGCCGCGGTTGGTCGGGAAGTCGCGGCCGGAGACCTCGACGGGCAGGGCGTCCGCCGTGGGCTCAGCTGGGGTGAGGTCCATCGCGCACTGGAGTGCGCAGTAGGGGCAGTGGGTCGCTGTGGGCTGGGCGGGAGGACGCAGCTGGGCCTCCGCCGGGTTCGTCATGTCAGGCTCCCGTCTGGGCGACAGCGCTCCCGCGGCGCAGGTAGCACACCCACGAGACGACCAGCATGACGACATACGCTCCCACGAAGCCGTAGAACGCGGGGACGTACGAGCCCGTCGCGGTGCTCGACGCGCCGAGGAGCTGGGGGATCGCGAAGCCTCCGTACGCGCCGATCGCCGAGATGAGGCCGAGCGCCGCCGAGGCGAGCCGGCCCGTGTACGACGGCGCCGCGCCGGCCTTTGCGGCACGGCTCGCCCGGGCGAAGATCACCGGGATCATGCGGTACGTCGAGCCGTTGCCGATGCCGCTCGCTGCGAAGAGCACGAGGAAGAGAGAGAGGAAGAGCCAGAAGTTCTTGAGCGGAAGCGTCGCGATGAGGGCGAGCGTCACGACCGCCATGACCGCGAACGACGCGACCGTGATCCGGGCGCCGCCGAAGCGGTCCGCGAGCTTGCCGCCGTACGGGCGGGCAAGCGAGCCGACGAGCGGGCCGAGGAAGGCGAGCGAGAGGGCGGCGGCGCCGACGGCGAACGTCGAGTAGGCCGGGAACAGGTCCTTGATGAGCTTGGGGAACACGCCGCCGAAGCCGATGAACGAGCCGAACGTGCCGATGTAGAGGAATGCGACGATCCACAGGTGCGGTTCCTTGAGGGCCGCGAGGGAGCCCGCGACATCGCCCTTCGCATTCGAGAGGTTGTGCATGTTCCGCCAGGCGCCGTACGCCGCGACGAGGATGAGCGGAACCCACATGAGGCCGGCCATGGCGAGCGTCCCACCGTGGCCGCCGGTCAGCAGGACGGCCGTGAGGCTCACTGCGATCGGCACCGCGAGCTGCGAGACCGCCGCGCCGAGGTTGCCGCCGGCGGCGTTGAGGCCGAGCGCCCAGCCCTTTTCCTTGGCCGGGTAGAAGAACGTGATGTTGGCCATCGAGCTCGCGAAGTTGCCGCCGCCGAAGCCGGAGAGGCCGGCCACGAGGAGCATGACCCAGAACGGCGCGGACGGGTTCGCGACGCAGGCCGCGAGGCCGAGCGTCGGGATGAGGAGCAGAAGAGCGGAGACGATGGTCCAGTTGCGGCCGCCGAAGCGGGAGACCATGAACGTGTAGGGGATGCGGAGGGTCGCGCCGACGAGGCTCGGCATCGAGATGAGCCAGAAGATCTGGGATGTGTCGAACTTGAAGCCGGCGCCGGGGAGCGAGACGACGACGATCGACCACAGCTGCCACACGACGAAGCCGAGGAACTCGGCGAAGATCGACCACGCGAGATTGCGGCGCGCGATCGCGCGGCCCTCGCGCTCCCACTGGGTCGTGTCTTCGGGGTTCCAGTGCTCGATCCAGCGGCCAGCGCGGAAGTCGAGGCTCAGGTGTGAGGCGGGGGCCGCCGTCGTCTGCCCTGTGGCGGAGGCGACGATCTCGGGTTCGGTGCTCATATGGGTTCTCCTCGGGTGCTGGGGGAACTGAGGGGATTGGATCTGCCTTCTACGCTAAGAACGGCTCGTTTCGGTCAGCGTCGTCGGTTGTAAACAGGCCGTGACATCGACCTCTCTTCTCACGGCTGCCGCGGGTGAGCCGTGAGGTCGGTCTCGGAATGTGGACCGAGTGTCCAAAGAATGGACGGCGCACCTAGGATTGCGCGGTAACCACCCCGTGAACCCCGCGCAAGCGGGGTGTCCAGCACGCGAAAGGCACGTCCAGCAATGGCCACACCAGCGGTCGCACCGTCGGCCGGAACCCAGACCACGGCGAACACCCGCGGGCGAGTGATCTTCTCGAGCCTCATCGGCACGACGATCGAGTTCTTCGACTTCTACGCCTACGCGACGGCGTCCGTGCTCGTCTTCCCGAAGCTCTTCTTCCCCAACGCGAGCGACCTCAACGCGCTCCTGAGCTCGTTCGCGGTCTTCGGCGTCGCGTTCGTCGCCCGGCCCATCGGATCGATCCTGTTCGGCCACTTCGGCGACAAGCTCGGCCGCAAGGGCACCCTCGTCGCATCGCTGCTCACGATGGGCCTCTCGACGTTCCTCGTCGGCGTCCTTCCGCCGGCCACGACCTCGGGGTGGATCGTCCTCGCCCCGCTCTTCCTCGTCGTCCTCCGCTTCGCGCAGGGCATCGCCCTCGGGGGAGAGTGGTCCGGCGCCGCGCTCCTCGCGACCGAGAACGCCCCCGCCGGCAGGCGCGCGGTGTGGGGCACGTTCCCGCAGCTCGGGGCGCCGATCGGGTTCATCCTCGCGAATGTCCTGTTCGTGGTCCTCCAGGCGTCCCTCACGGCCCAGCAGTTCGCCGAGTTCGGCTGGCGCATCCCGTTCCTCGCGAGCATCGTCATGGTCGCGGTGGGGCTCTACGTGCGGCTCAAGCTCGTGGAGAGCACGTCATTCCAGAAGGTCGTGAAGGCCGAGAAGATCGCCAAGGTGCCGATCGCGGCGACGTTCAAGCACCACTGGCGCGCCGTCGTCGCCGGGACGTTCATCATGCTCGCGACCTACGTCCTCTTCTACCTGACGACCACGTTCACGCTCAGCTACGGCATCGCCCCGGCCACCGTCGAGGCGGCCAAGGCTGCCGCGGCGAAGGCGGGCAAGGCGTTCAACGCGGCCGACTTCGCGCCCGGCCTCGGCATCCCGCAGCCGGAGTTCCTCTGGATGCAGATCATCGGCGTCGTGTTCTTCGCCGTGTTCACGGTCGTCTCCGGCCCGCTCGCGGAGAAGTTCGGGCGCCGCCGGTTCCTCATCTGGGTGACGGCCGGGATCCTCGTCGCGGGCCTCGCGTGGGGCCTCATGTTCGGCCCTGGCAAGGCGGCCGCCATGGTGGGGCTCATCCTCGGCTTCACGCTCATGGGCTCGACGTTCGGGCCGATGGCCGCCGTCCTCCCCGAGCTGTTCCCCGCCAACGTGCGCTATACGGGCTCCGCGGTTGCGTACAACCTTTCCTCGGTGATCGGTGCCGCGCCGGCGTCCTTCGTCGCGACGGCGCTCTGGAAGGCCGGGGGCGGCAGCACCGTGTGGGTCGGCGTGTACCTCGCCGTCGCGGCGGCGCTCACACTCGTCGCACTGCTCCTCACGCGGGAGACGCGTGACGGGGAGTTCGAGGACAACATCGCGGCCTAGCCCGAGGGGCAAGAGCTGGCCGCAGATTGGACGAGAGCTGGCCACCCGTCTCCAACGGGTGGCCAGCTCTCGTGTGACGGGTGGCCAGGTCTCGCCAGGCGCCGGGGTTGTCAGTCCTCGATCGTCGCGATCACGGCGCCCGCGGTGACCGTCTGGCCGGGCTCTGCCGTGAGCCCGTGGACGGTGCCGGAGCGGTGGGCCGTGATCGGCTGCTCCATCTTCATGGCCTCGAGGACGACGACGAGATCGCCTTCCTCGACCTGCTCGCCGTTCGCGACGGCGACCTTGACGATGGTGCCCTGCATGGGCGCCGTGAGGGCGTCGCCGCCCACCGTGGCCGCCGCCGCGCCGCCGCGGGCCGAGCGCGCCTTCTTCGCCTTCGACTTGCCGGCCTTCGCGATGCCGCCGAGCCCCGCGGGGATCGTCACCTCAAGCCGCTTGCCGCCCACCTCGACGACGACGCTCTGCCGCTCGCCGGCGTCGTCGGCCGCTGCCCCGGCGACCCCGGACCATGCCGGGATGTCGTTCTCGAACTCGGTCTCGATCCAGCGGGTGTGCACCTCGAACGGCCCCGACGCGGGCGCGAACGCGGCGTCTCGCACGACGGTCGCGTGGAAGGGGACAACTGTCGGCATGCCCGTGATCTCGAGCTCGTCGAGGGCGCGGCGGGCGCGCTCGAGCGCCTGTTGGCGCGTCGCGCCGGTCACGATGAGCTTCGCGAGCATCGAGTCGAAGTTGCCGCTGATGACCTCGCCGGCCTCGATGCCCGAATCGACGCGGATGCCGGGACCGGTCGGGTACTTGAGCGTCTCGACCGTTCCCGGGGCCGGCATGAAGTTGCGGCCCGGATCCTCGCCGTTGATGCGGAACTCGAACGAGTGGCCGTGCACCTCGGGATCCTCGTAGCCGAGCGCCTCGCCGCGCGCGAGGCGGAACTGCTCGCGCACGAGGTCGATCCCCGTGACCTCCTCGGAGACGCAGTGCTCGACCTGGAGGCGCGTGTTGACCTCGAGGAAGCTGATGGTCCCGTCCTGGCCGACGAGGAACTCGCACGTGCCGGCGCCGAGGTAGTGGGCCTCCTTGAGGATGGCTTTGGAGGACTCGTAGAGGCGCTTGTTCTGCTCGTCCGTGAGGAACGGGGCCGGGGCCTCCTCGACGAGCTTCTGGTTGCGGCGCTGGAGCGAGCAGTCGCGGGTCGAGACGACGACGACGTTGCCGTGCGCGTCCGCGAGGCACTGCGTCTCGACGTGGCGGGGGGAGTCGAGGAAGCGCTCGATGAAGCACTCGCCGCGGCCGAACGCCGCAGTCGCCTCGCGCACCGCCGATTCGTAGAGCTCGGGGATCTCGTCGAGCGTGCGCGCGACCTTGATGCCGCGCCCGCCGCCTCCGTACGCGGCCTTGATCGCGACCGGGAGGCCGAACTCGCGCGCGAATGCGAGCACCTCGTCAGCGGAGCCGACCGGATCCTTCGTGCCGGGAACGAGCGGGGCGCCGACCTTCTCGGCGATGTGGCGTGCGCGGACCTTGTCGCCGAGCGCCGCGATCGACTCGGGGGACGGGCCGATCCATGTCAGGCCCGCGTCGATGACGCGCTGCGCGAACTCGGCATTCTCGGAGAGGAAGCCATAGCCGGGGTGGATCGCGTTGGCGCCCGCGGCGCGGGCGGCGTCGAGGATCTTGTCCATCACGAGGTAGGACTCGGCCGCCGTCGTCCCGCCCAGCGCAAACGCCTCATCGGCGAGGCGCACGTGCAGTGCGTCCCGGTCCGGGTCCGCGTAGACGGCAACGGACGCGATGCCCTCGTCGCGGGCGGCGCGGATGACGCGCACTGCGATCTCGCCGCGGTTGGCGATGAGGACCTTCGTCAGGGGCTTGCTTCCAGCGATGGGGGACAAGGCTTCTCCGTTCTGTACTGCGGAGAGCCTAGCGCCCCTTTGGTGGAATCGCCCATATTGATGGCGGATTCGGCGGGGGAGTGGTGGATCCTTTGTCGGGGTCCTACAAAAGGCCTCGGTTCCCCCGTGCGCCGGGCCGCTCCGCGCGCCTGCTCAGCGAACGACGGCGGCGGCCCAGAAATCAGTGAATCGCACGCCGGTGCGAGTCAACAGTGTGCGCAGCGTCGAGACCGAGAGGCCGACCACGGTGTGCGGGTCCCCGTCGACGCGGGCGAGGAAGGCTCCGCCGAGGCCGTCGATCGTGAACGAGCCCGCGCAGTGGAGCGGTTCGCCGGTCGCGACGTAGGCGGCGATTTCGCCGTCGGACATCTCGGTGAACTCGACGCCCGCGGAGGCGAGCTCGCCCGAGCTCGAGAGGACGCCGTCGCGGCAGTCGACGAGCCAGTGGCCCGTGTGCAGGATCCCGGCCCGGCCGCTCATGGCCCGGAGGCGCTCGGCCGCGACCTCGGGCGTGTACGGCTTCCCGAGCGCCTCGCCGCCGAACTCGAACACGGAGTCGCAGCCGAGCACGAGCGCGCCGTCGGCCTCGGGGAGGGAAGCCACGGCCTCGGCCTTCGCACGCGCCAGGAGGAGCGCGGTCTCGGCGGGGCCCGCATCTGGGTGCTGCTCGACGACGGCGTCCTCGTCCACGGCGGAGACGAGGATCCGATGCGGAATTCCGGCCTCCGTGAGGATCTTGGTGCGCGCGGGCGACTTCGAGGCGAGGATCAGCGGGGCGAGGGGGCCCGACGGCGGAAGGCTGGACGGCGTGGAGGTCACGCCGCCCAGCCTATCGCTGCTAGGTCACGCGCTGGAGAGCTGTCCCAGCCTCGATCGCTACCGTACGGAACCCGCAGTTGCCGCTCGACGAATCGGGGGTGTTGGACGAGCGTGCCGCGACGCGGTAGCGATTGCAGTAGGACTCGTGGCACAAGTAGGAGCCGCCGCGCATGACCCGGCCGGGCCCGATCGTGGGACCCTGGGGGTTCTCGGCGGGCGAGTTGCGGTAGTACTTCGGGAGGAACCAGTCCGAGCACCATTCCCACACGTTCCCGGCGACCTCGTAGAGCCCGTAACCGTTTGCGGGGAAGCTCTTGACGGGGGCGGTTCCGAGGAAACCGTCGTCCTGCGTGTTCACGGCCGGGAACGTGCCCTGCCAGATGTTGGCCCGGTGCTCGCCGTCGGGGACGAGCTCGTCGCCCCATGCGTAGCGCCGGCCTTCTAGGCCACCCCGTGCGGCATACTCCCATTCGGCCTCGGTGGGCAGACGGCGTCCGGCCCAGCCGCAGTAGGCTTGGGCGTCGTTCCAGGACACATGCACGGCAGGATCGTCCGGAACGTCGCTCCATGACGAGTGCGGCCCGCGCGGGTGCGCCCAGTCCGCACCGCGGACGTTGAGCCACCACGGCACGCCGGCGGCGCGCCCCAGAATGTCCTCATCCGGCGCCTCGACGAGCAGGTGGAACACGGCCGAGGTCCCGTAGGCCTCGGCCTCGGTACGGTATCCCGTGGCTTCGATGAACGCGGCGAACATGCGGTTGGTCACGGCGGTGGCATCGATCCGAAACCCGCCGAGGCGCACCTCGTGCACCGGGGTCTCCCCGTCCGACGGGTAGCCCTCGCCGCACGCGTCCCCCATTCGGAACGCGCCAGCGGGGACGGCGACGTCCTCATGCACGGGTCCGAGGTGCGCAGCACCAGTCGCCTTCGATACGAGCGGAAGTCCCCATGACGTCGACGGCGACGCGTCCTGGGAGGGCGTGCAGCAGTTCGCGGTGTGGCCGGAATCTGTGGTGGGATCCATGGTTCTCTTTCAAGCGTCATCGCACTCCTCTCGAATCTATCACCGGGTCCGCCGATCCACCATTCCATTTGTGTCATTGACGAAGCATTCTACTTGTGACATGCTCAATGTGACGTACCTCACGAAGGAGACTTTGGGGCAATGAAGCTGGAACACATCCTCCTCGGCGTGCTGGCCTCACACCCCAGCACCGGCTACGACCTCAAGAAGTACCTCGACACGCACGGCCGCTTCCTCCGCTCCAACACCCAGATGAGCCAGGTCTACCGATCCCTCACCGCCATGGAGAAGCAGGGTTGGGTCGCCCACACCGTCGACCCCCGGCCCGGTGCCCAAGACGCGAAGACCTACCGCGTCACTGGGGAAGGCGCAACCGTCCTGATCGACTGGCTCACGGGACCGTACCAGCCGCCGTCGCGCTTTCAGGATCCCGAGCTCGGGGCGAGGCTGAGCTTCGCCGGCTTCATGAGTGCCGAGCAGGTGCTGCACCTCCTCGACGTGGAGATCCAGACCCGGCAGGAAGAGATCGCCCGCTACCGGCACCGGGACCGGCGCGAGAACTGGTCGCCGACCATCCCGTTCGATCCGGAGCTCGCCGAATCCATCGGCGACCGGCTCCACTTCATGGGCGCCTCCGCGATCGACGCCCATGTCGCCGCGATGATCGAGCTCCGCAAGGACATCCTCGACGGGAAGCTCTCGTCCCGCTCGCTGACCGCTATGCCCCAGCATCTCGTCTCCGCCGACGAGGATCGCTGACCCGCCCTGAAAGGACCACGATGAGGGCCATCATCCTCATGTTCGACAGCCTCAACAGGCACATGCTCGCCCCCTACGCGAACACGATCGTCGACGCGCCCAACTTCGCCCGCCTCGCGTCGCGGGCCGTCACGTTCGAGAACTTCTATGCGGGCTCGATGCCGTGCATGCCGGCCCGGCGCGAGATGCACACGGGCCGCTACAACTTCCTCCACCGTTCGTGGGGCCCGCTCGAGCCGTTCGACGACTCGATGCCCGAGCTGCTCAAGCGCGCCGGCGTCCACACGCATCTCGCCTCCGACCACCCGCACTACTGGGAGGACGGCGGGGCGACCTACCACCCGCGGTACACCACGTGGGAATTCTTCCGGGGGCAGGAAGGCGATCCGTGGAAGGGTGTCGTCGCCCCCAGAAATAACGACGACGGCGGTGCGGCCGGCGGCGATTGGCGCGCCGGCATGAAGCGCCAAGACCTCATCAACCGCAGCTACATGCCCACCGAGGCCGAGCACTCCCAAACGCGCACTGTCGACGCCGGGATCCAATTCATCGATACCAACCACGCCGCGGACCAATGGATGCTCCAGATCGAGCTCTTCGACCCGCACGAGCCGTTCTTCACGCACGACGCGTACAAGGCCATGTACCCGCACGGCTACGACGGGCCCGAGTTTGACTGGCCCGGCTACCAGAAGGTCACCGAACCCGAGGACCAGGTCGAGCACGCGCGCTACGAGTACGCGGCGCTCGTCTCGATGTGCGACAAGTCGCTCGGCCGAGTCCTCGACGCCATGGACAAGTACGAGCTGTGGGACGACACGCTGTTGCTCGTCAACACCGACCACGGCTTCCTCCTCGGCGAGCACGGCTGGTGGGCCAAATCAGTACAGCCGTGGTTCAACGAGCTCGTCCACCTGCCGATGTTCCTGTGGGACCCCCGCACTGCAGGCCGCGACACCCGCCGCGGGGCCCTCGCCCAGACCATCGACATCGCCCCGACGATGCTGCGGTACTTCGGACTCGAACCGACGCCGGACATGCAAGGGCGAGACCTCGCCGTCGTCCTCGAAGACGACACCAAGGTCCGCGATGCCGCGCTCTTCGGCATCCACGGCGGGCACGTCAACGTCACCGACGGGCGCTACGTCTACATGCGCGCCGCCGCGGACGCCGCGAACGCCCCGCTCGAGGACTTCACCCTCATGCCGACGCACATGCGCTCGCTGTTCTCCGTCGGGGAACTCGCGGCCTGGGAACCCGCCGAGCCGTTCTCGTTCACGAAAGGCCTGCGCACCATGAGGGTGGAGACGAAGTCCCTCATGAACCCTTGGGCGCATGGGACGCTGCTCTTCGACCTTGAGACCGATTCGGGCCAAGAGCATCCCATCGCGGACGACGTCGTCGAGCTGCGCATGCTCCGGCTCCTCGCTGAGCTCATGCACGCCTCGGACGCGCCCCGGAGCCAGTTCGAGCGGCTCGGGATCCCCTTCGATGCGCCGCCCGCCGAGGACCATCTCCTCGTGCGCCGCCAAGCAGAGCGGGCGGCCGCCGCCCTCGAACCGCTGCCTCCTCTCGCCTCTTTCTACGCCGATGGCCTCGCCCTCGGGACTCCGATCCTCGAGCTCCTCCAGGATCCCCGGTGCCGGAGCGTTCTCGAAAGGCGCCTGCCGCACCTCGTCGCGACCGAACTGGTCGCCATCTCGCCTCAGTTCACCATCTACCAGCTGGCCAAGGTCTTCCCGGTCTCCCGGGAAACCCTGCGCCAGCTCGCCGAGGAACTCGCGCCAGTCCTGGCCTGATCACCTCACTCTCCTCACCCGCCCCGCCGCCCACATCCACCTGTCAGAGCAGTCAGGAAAAAGACCATGGAAGCCCAGATGACCAAGTCCGCTCCCGTCGAGGGAGAAGTCCAAGCGAGCCGTGTGCCGCATCGCTGGAGGAACCTTGTAGTCCTCACGGGGGTGAGCGTCGTCGACAACACCGAGGCGGGCCTCACCTCGACGATCTTCCCCTCGATCGCACAAGCTTTGAAGCTCAACAGCGGGCACCTCGGCCTGCTCGCGGCCCTCGGCAAGATCGTCGCCGTGCCCGCCGGACCCGCCTGGACGTGGCTCGCCGGGCGCATCGGACGACGCAACACGCTCGTCCTCATCACACTCGTAGGCGGTGTCTTCGGCGCGCTCGCGGGCTTTGCCCACGACTTCACTCAGCTCCTGATCTTCAATGCGCTCATGTCCGCCGCCATGGTCGGCGGCGTGCCGATCTCGAACGCGATCCTCACGGACTCGTTCGACGACGCGAACCGCGGCAAGGCGGTCGGCTACTTCTACGGCTTCATCAGCCTCATCAGCTCGTTCGTGGGGCCGCTCATCGCCCTGTTCACGGGACTCACGGACGGCTGGCGGTACGGCATGTGGACCATCGGCGGCATCTGCGTCGTGGCGGGCCTCGTCGTCGCCGCGCTCTACAAGGATCCCGGCGTCGGGGCGGCCGAGAAGCAGCTCGCCGACCTGTCTGAGTCCAAGCGCAGCCTCTCCCGCGTGACGCTCTCCTCTGTGCTCTCGATCATGAAGGTGCCCTCGTTCTCCCTCATGATGGTGTCCCGCCTCCTCTCGGGCCATCTGCTCATCTCGATCTTCGGCATCCAGTTCCTCGTGACCGAGCGTCATTTCACGAACGCTGTCGCGGCCACGGTGCTCGTCCCCTTCGGGCTCTCGTACTTCGCCGGGACCGTCGGCGGAGGGTGGTTCCTCACCCTTCTCGACCGCGTGATCCCGCACCGCGGTCGCGTTGCCTACATCCAGGGCGCCCAGGTGTTCTTCGCCGTCGTGGCGTTCTTCGGGACGCAGTTCCATTACGAGGGCATCGGCATCTACGCGATCTTCTGGGGCCTCATGGGCTTCGGGCAGGGCCTCAACCCGTCGGTGAACCGCTCGATCGTGGCCGCCGTCGTCCTGCCTGAGCTTCGCGGCCAGGCATTTGCGATCTTCCTGACCATCTTCGAGACCATCGGCTGGGCGCTCTTCTCCCTCGGTGCCGGCTCGCTCGCCACGAGCCTGGGCATCCAGACCGTGTTCCTCTGGGTCATGGTGGTCCTCATGCTCGTCAACGCGGCCGTGCTCACGGGGCTGTACAAGGTCTATCCGCGGGACGTGACTCGGGTGACCGAGACGCTCGAACTCCGCCGCCGCGAAGCCCTCGGACAGCGTTAGCCAGCCAGAGATCCGGACGAAGTCAGGCAGGAAGGGAACCGTGAAGCAGCCGAATATCCTGTGGATCTCCACGCATGACATCAACCCGGATCTCGGGTGCTACGCGGGGGTGTGGCCGGGCGCGGAATACGCCGTGACCCCGAACCTCGATCGACTCGCCGCGGAGGGCGCCCGGTTCGACAAGGCCTTCGCGGCGGCGCCCATCTGCGCTCCCGCGAGGTCGGCGATCATGACGGGCTGCTTCCCGACGGCGATCGGGACCATGCACATGCGCACGAAGGCCGTGCCGCCGCCGGAGGTTCGGCTGCTCCCGGAGTATTTCCGGGCGGCGGGGTATTGGACGGCGAATAACGTCTTCACCGACTTCCAGGTCGAGGTGCCACGCACTGTCTTCGACGAGTGCAGCCCCACGGCGCACTGGCGCAACCGTCCGGACCCGGACCAGCCGTTCTTCATCGCGTTCCATGGCATGGCCACGCACGAGTCCCAAATCTACCTTGAGGCCGAAGCGTTCGCGGCGGCGACCGCCCACGTGCCCGAGGACGCGCGGCACGACCCGGCCGCTGCGCCCGTGCCTCCCTATTACCCCGACACTCCCGTGTTCCGGCGGGCGATCGCCCGGTACGCGGACCTCGTCACGGAGATGGACCACTGGGTCGGAGGGATCCTTGCCCAGCTGGAGGACGACGGCCTCGCCAGGGACACGATCGTGGTGTTCTGGTCCGATCACGGGCGGGGGATGCCGCGGGCCAAACGGTGGGCGAACGAGGCCGGGCTCCGGGAGCCCCTCGTGGTCCGCTGGCCCGGGCACATCGCCCCGGGCACCGTCGTCGGGGACCTCGTCCACACCATGGACCTGGCCCCGACCATGCTCGCCGCGGTTGGACTGCCCGTGCCGTCCCATATGCACGGAGAGCCCTTCCTCCGGGCGGACGGCTCCGTGGCCGCACGCCCGAACGAGTTCGTGTTCGGCGGCCGGGACCGGCAAGGCGAGGCGGAGGACACGTCGCGCACGGTCCGGGATGCCCGGTATCGGTATATCCGTCATTTCCATCACGACCGCCCCGCGATGCAGCACAATCACTATCCGGACCAGCTAACGACGTGGGAGGAACTGCGGACCTTCGCGTTCCGCGAGGCCGAGCAGCTTGGCCGCGGAGAGCCGAAAAGCCTCCTCACCCCACTCCAGCGCACCTTGCTCGCGCCGAACAAGCCCGCGGAGGAGCTCTACGACGTCGAGGCTGACCCGCACGAGACGCATAACCTCGCGGGGGATCCTGCGCATGCCGCCGCACTCGCCCGGCTCCGCGGCGCGCTCGAGTCATGGCAGAGCCGGTATGGGGACCTTGGCCTCATGGACGAGGACGCCTTGAATGAGGGGTGGCGCCCTGGCGGTCGTGCCCACGCCACAGCCCCGCCCCATGTCATCGCAGCCCTCGACGGGCTCACCGCGAGCTGCCCGACCGTGGGATCCTCACTGGTTTGGACCGTGGACCCGCCCACCGAGCCCCGGGAACGGACGCCTTTCGAGAAGATTGCCGGGATTCCGGCCGACGACGGGCGCCGGTGGCACCTCTACACCGAGCCGCTACGGTCCGGCAGCGTGCCCGGCGGGTCCGAAGCCGTCTGGTTCCAGGCCTGGCGCCTCGGCTTCGAACCGAGCCCGGAAGTGACGGCTTCGTTCCCGATGGCTCGATCCGACCGCTAGCCCGCGGCGGGCTCGGGCACTCGGGCGGCTTCCGCCGTCGTCCGCTCGAGCTTCGCGCCCTCGATGTCAAGGTCCGGCAGCACGCGCGAAAGCCAGCGCGGGAGCCACCATGCGCCGTTGCCGATGAGGCGCATCACGGCGGGGACGAGCGTCATGCGGACCACGAACGCGTCGAGCAGCACGCCGAGGGCGAGGGCGAAGCCGAGCGGCCGGATCATCGTGACGTGGCTGAAGATGAAGCCCGCGAACACGCTCACCATGATGATCGCTGCGGCCGTGACCACGCGGGCCGCGTGCCGGAAGCCGGTCTTGACCGCGAGGTGCGCCTCTTGCCCGTGGACGTAGGCCTCGCGAATGCCGGACGTGATGAACACCTGATAGTCCATCGCGAGGCCGAACAGGATCCCGATGAGCAGGATCGGCAGGAAGCTCAGCACGGCGCCGGGGTGCGTGACGTCGAAGACGGGGCCGAGCCAGCCCCACTGGTACACCGCGACGACCGAGCCGAACGCCGCGCCGAGCGAGAGCAGGAACCCGCCCGTGGCCAGGAGCGGCACGAGGAGGGAGCGGAACACGAGGAGCAGGAGCACGAGCGAGAGGCCGACGACGATCGCGAGGTAGGGCGGGAGGGCGTCGGCGAGCTTCGACGAGACGTCGACGTTCGCGGCCGTCTGGCCCGTGAGGCCGATTGTCACGCCCGTGTCGCTCTGGATCTGGGCGCCCTTGGAGCGGAGGTCATGGACCACCTGGACGGTGCTCGCGCTCGCTGGGCCGTCCTTCGGGATGATCTGGAACACGGCCGTGCGGCGGTCGTCGCTGAGCGCGACCGGCACCGCGGCCGTGACTCCGGGGACCGAGCGGAGTTCGTCCGCGACGTCGAACTGCTTGGCCTTCGCGGCGTTCGCGCCGAGGCCCGACGGGAGCTCTCCGACGGCAACGATCGGGCCGGTCATGCCCTGGCCGAAGTACTTCCCCGTGGCGTCGTAGGCCTTGAATGCGCTCGACTCGACCGGCTCGGACCCGCCGTCGGGAAGCGCAAGCCGGAGCTGTGCGGCCGGGAGGGCGAGAGCGCCGAGCACGACCACCGACGCGACGAGCGCGACGACGGGATGCCGCGTGACCCAGCCGCCCCAGCCGTGCTGGGCCTTTTCGACGTCCTCGCGCGCCTCGTCCTGAGCCTTTTCCCCGCCGCGGTCGGCGAGGGCGTTCTGCGCCTCGGCCTTCGCCCAGCGGCGCCTCGAGATGATGCGCCGGCCCGTGAAGCCGAGGATGGCGGGCAGGAGCGTGACCGCGACGAGGACGGAGACCGCGACCGTGGCTGCCGCCGCGAGTCCCATGACCGCGAGGAACGGCAGGCCCGGGACCACGAGCGCCGCGAGCGCGATGATGACTGTGAGCCCCGCGAACAGAACGGCGTTCCCGGACGTGCCGATCGCGAGCGCGACCGATTCCCGCGGATCCATCCCGTGCAGCAGCTGGGTCCGGTGCCGGTTGACGATGAAGAGCGAGTAGTCGATGCCGACGGCGAGGCCGAGCATGAGGCCGAGCATGGGCGTCGTCGAGCTCATCTGGATCGCGCCCGTGAGGGCGAACGTGCCGCCCACGCCGATCGCGACGCCCGCAAGGGCCATGAGGAGCGGAAGGCCCGCCGCGACGAACGTGCCGAGCATGACGAGCAGCACGATCGCCGCCACGATCACGCCGATGGCCTCGGAGGCGCCGAAGAGCTGCGAGATGTCCTGCGTGAGTTCCTTGCTCGCGTGCGACTGGACGCCCGGGACGTGGGCCGCGAGGTCCTGGACCTTCTGGCGGAGGTCGGCCGGGAGTGCGTCCGTGGACTTCGTGAACTGGATCGTCGCGATCGCGGCCTTGCCGTCGGTCGAGACGAAGCGGAGCCCCTGCGAGGCCTGCGCCTGACGCCCCGCGAGCGCAAGGTCCGCCTTCTTCAGCGCGAGCTGCGCGGCGCCGTCGTCGGCCTTCTTCTTGCCGGCGTCGTACTGCGCCTGCCCCGCGGTTAGCTGGGCGCGCCCTGCGTCGAGCTTGGCCTGGGCGCTCGCGGTGGCCTGGGCAATGGTGGCCTCGGGCATTCCCTGCGCCGCGAGTGCCTGCTTCTGGGCATCGAGCTGCGCCTGGCCTGCGTCGAGCTGGGATTTCGACGCGGAGAGCTGCTGCGCCGACGCCGCGAGCTGCTGCTGCCCCGTGGCGAGCTGGGCTTCCGCGGCCGCGATCTGCTGCTGGCCGTCCGCGAGCTGGGCCGCCGCGCCGTCCAGCTGGGACTGGGTCGTGAACGGGTCGGTGACGTTCTGAACCCCGTCGAGGCCCTTGATCTGGGCGAGGGAGTCGCTGATGCCCTGCTTCTGGGCCGCGGTGAACGCCGCGTCGGGTGACTCGAACACGAGGCTCGCGCTGCCGCCCGCCGAGGAGGGGAGGTCCGCTTTGAGCTTGTCGAGCATGCGCTGCGTCTCGGTGCCGGGGATCTGGAACGTGTTGGAGAGCGTCCCGTGGAACGCGGCCGCGGAACCGCCCACTGCGAGGAGGGCGACGATCCACAGGGACAGGACGAGCCAGCGTCGGTCGTAGGCAAACCGGCCGAGGCGGTAGAGGAGGGTAGCCATGCGTGCCTTCTATGGGTGGGCGGGTGGGCAAGGTAGGGGTGTGGGTGAGGAAGGGGCGGGGAAGGAAGGGGGGAGGAAGGGGACAGGGACGAAGCGGCGGAGGGGCCGTCGCGGGGCCGGTCAGGGCACCGCGAAGCCGCACTTGAGGTGCGCGATGGAGGCCATGAGCAGTTCGCGGAGGCGATCGATGGACGACGGCGAGAGGTCGCCGCCGCGTTCGGCGAACCAGACCTGGAGGGAGGCTTTCCCGCAGGCCATGACGCTTCCGGCGAGGGCCTGGACGTAGAGCTCGTCGAGGGAGTCGCCTTCGCGCTTGCGGATGGCCGCGACGATCTTCTCGCTGCACTCGTCGAAGGCCTGGAGCTGGAACCGCGTCACGGGGTCGTGGCCGTGGGCAACGATGAACGATTGGGCCATGGGAGCCATGAGCTCGTGGTCCGCGAGGCCGACGAGGGCGTTGATGGCGGATTCGAGGAGCGGTTCGCCTGGGGGGCGCTCGCGGAAGCGGTCGAGGGCGGCGTCGAGGAAGCCGAACGTCGGGGCTGCGATGGCCTCGTCTGCGCTGGAGAAGTAGTTGAAGAAGGTCCGGCGGGACACGCCCGCCGCCTCGGCGAGGTCCTCGGCCGTGAAGTTGCCGAGCCCTCGTTCGCGTGCGAGGTCGACGGCGGCGAGGATGATCGACTGTCGCGTCGCGGCCTTGTTGAGCTCGCGTCGGGACGGTGCGTCGAGAGGTGAGATCACGCTCTTACACTAAGTGCAAGTTTGCACTGTGTGCAAACTTGAGAGGGGGACTCCCACCTCCGGACCCCGGCCACCTCGCGCCTCACACCCGGCCACCTCCCACCAACGCGTGGCCATGTCTCGCCGTACGCGCGGCCAGATGCGTTGTCGAGAAAAGCGAATCGGGCCGTCTCCTGCTTGTGGCAGGGACGGCCCGAAGGGCCGCGCGATGCGGGAGGCCACGGGTTGGTGGGAGGTGGCCACGGGTTGGTGGGATGTGGCCACGGGTTGGTGGGAGGTGGCCACGCGTTGGGTGGAGGTGGCCACGCCTTGGGTGGAGGTGGCCACGCGTGGGTGAGAGGTGGCCGCCGGTTGTCAGTGGGCAGCGGCCAGTTCGCCGTCGGTGGCTGTGGCCTCGTCGGCGAACGCGTTTCCGGTCCGCGACGCGTTGTACAGCCCGAGGTCGAGGATGCCCTGGCGCTTCGCGACGATCGTCGGAACGAGTGCCTGTCCAGCGACGTTCACGGCGGTGCGGCCCATGTCGAGGATCGGGTCGATCGCAAGCAGGAGGCCGACGCCGGCGAGCGGGAGGCCAAGGGTCGAGAGCGTGAGCGTGAGCATGACGACGGCGCCCGTGGTCCCCGCGGTCGCGGCGGAGCCGAGCACGGACACGATCACGATGAGCAGGTACTGGCTGAAGTCCAGGTTGATGCCGAAGAACTGGGCCACGAAGATCGCCGCAACGGCAGGGTAGATGGCCGCGCAGCCGTCCATCTTCGTCGTCGCGCCGAGCGGCACGGCGAACGACGCATAGCCTCGCGGGATCCCCAGGTTGCGCTCGGCGACGCGCTGCGTGAGCGGCAGCGTGCCGATCGACGAGCGCGAGACGAAGCCGAGCTGCACGGCAGGCCACACGCCCGAGAAGTACTGCTTTACCGAGAGGCCGTGGCTCTTGACGAGGATCGGGTACACGACGAACAGCACGAGGATGAGGCCCACGTAGATCGCGATCGCGAACTTGCCGAGCGCGCCGATCGTGTCCCACCCGTAGACGGCCACCGCGTTGCCGATGAGGCCGATGCTGCCGATCGGGGCCACGCGGATGATCCACCACAGGACCTTCTGGATGACCTCGAGGGCCGAGCGCGTGAACGTGAGGAACGGGTCGGCCTTGGCGCCCACCTTGAGCACCGCGACGCCCACGGCGATCGCGAGGACGAGGATCTGGAGGACGTTGAAGCTCACGCTCGTGGTGACGGCACCGCCGTCGGCCACGGTCGAGCTCGCGCTCAGTCCGAGGAAGTTGTGCGGGAAGAGGCCCGTGAGGAAGGCCCACCAGTCGCCGGTCTTGCCCGTGTACTTGGCCTGCTGCGTGATGCCGGTGTTGGCGCCTGGCTGGAAGCCCACGCCGAGTCCGATCCCGATCAGCACAGCGATGAACGCCGTGATCGCGAACCACAGGAGCGTGTTCCAGGCGAGCTTGGCCGCGTTGGAGACCTGGCGGAGGTTCGCGATCGAGCTCACGACCGCGGTGAAGATGAGGGGGACGACGGCGGTCTGCAGCAGGGCGACATAGCTGCTGCCGATCGTCGAGAGCGTCGCGCCGAGGCCGTTGGGCTTGGCGGAGGTGCTGCCGGTGTACTTGGCCACGAGGCCGAGGATGAGGCCGACGACGAGCGCCGCGATGATCTGCGTGCCGAACGACGTGGCCCACGCCGGAAGCCGACGCGCGCGGGTGCTGGTTGATGTGCTCACCGGAGAAACGTAGATCCGCGTGGCATGGCTCATCTAGCTAGTGTTTCGTCGGATGACGGCACACTTCGTCCGTGATCCGGGCGCGGCACCCCCGAACCTCGAGAATGCCGCGCCAGACCGCGGAAGTGCCCCGCTATTCCCCGACGGGGAGTGAGCCTTCTCTCACGCGAGCAGGGCGCGCCGGAGCGTGTCCAGACCCACGGATCCAAGATTGAGGGCCCGCGTGTGGAATTCCTTGAGGTCGAACTCGCGCCCCTCGGCCTCGGCGCGCGCCGCAAGCTCGGCGCGGGTCTGCTCCCAGAGCCGCTGCCCCACCTTGTACGACGGCGCCTGGCCCGGCCAGCCGAGGTAGCGGTGGAACTCGAAGTCGAGCTGGCCATCGGAGATCGCGAGGTTCTTCCGGAGGAAGTCGAACCCCTTCTCCGGCGTCCACGTTCCGGAGCCCCAGCGTTCGGGGACCTCGAGCTCGAGGTGCACGCCGATGTCGAACACGACGCGTGCCGCGCGCATGCGCTGCGCGTCGAGCATGCCCATGCGGTCGCCCGGATCAGAGAGGTAGCCGAGCTCGTCCATGAGCCGCTCGGCGTAGAGGGCCCAGCCCTCGCCGTGCCCCGAGACCCAGCAGATGAGGCGCCGCCAGCGGTTGAGCAGCTCGCGGCGGTAGACCGCCGTCGCGCATTGCAGGTGGTGGCCCGGGACGCCCTCGTGGTACACGGTCGTCGTCTCCGACCACGTCGTGAAGGAATCCTCGCCCGCCGGGACGGACCACCACATGCGGCCGGGCCGCGAGAAGTCGTCCGACGGCGCCGTGTAGTAGATCCCGCCGTCCTGCGTCGGGGCGATCATGCACTCGAGCTTGAGCATGGGCTCGGCGATCTCGAAGTGGGTCCCGGCGAGGTCCGCGACCGCCTTGTCCGAAAGTCCCTGCATCCACGCGCGGAGGGCGTCGGTGCCCTTGAGCTGACGGGCCGGGTCCGCGTCGAGCGCCTTCTTGGCCTCCTCGATGGTTGCGCCGGGCTTGATCTGCTCGGCGACCGCCTCCTGCTCGGTGATGATGCGGTCGAGTTCCCCGACGCCCCACGCGTACGTCTCTTCGAGGTCGACGGCCGCGCCCAAGAAGCGGCGCGAGGCGAGCGCGTACCGCTCGCGCCCCACGGCGTCCTTCTCGGGCGCCTGCGGGAGAAGCTCGTCCTCGAGGAAGCCGGCGAGCTTTGCGTAGGCCCCCGACGCCGCGGCGCACCCGTCCGCGAGGAAACGGGCGACGTCGGCAGGCAGGGGAGCGCCGCCGTCGAGCGTCGCGTTCGCGGCGAGCTGGGCGAAGAAGCCCGTACCCTCCGCCCCGTAGCCGCGGGCCTGGCCGACGACGGCGCGCACCTGCCGTGCGGCGGCGACTCGGCCCTCCGCGGCGGCGGCGCGCAGTGAGGTGAGATAGCCGTCGATCGCGGCCGGCACGTTCGCAGCGCGGCCCGCGATGTGCGCCCAGTGCTCGGCCGTGTCCGTCGGCATGAGGTCGAAGACGGCTCGGATGTGCTGCGCGGGGGAGTCGATGTTGTTGAGCTCCCCGAGTGACCAGCCGCTCTCGTGCTCCTCGACCTCGAGGCCGAGGCGCTCGCGCATCGCGTCGAGCGTGACGTCGTCGATCTCGTCGGCGGGCTCGACGCCGTCGAGCTCGGCGAGGGTCGCACGCGCGAGGGCGAGGCGCGCGTCGCGGCCCGCGGGCGTGTAGTCGGGGTACTCCGTCTCGTGGCCCGCGAAGCCGAGCTCGGTCGCGAGCGACGGGTCGAGTTCGAGGAGCCGGTCCGTGAAGGCTTCGGCGACGGCGTCGACGGCGGTGGGCGCTCGGCGCACGGTGGTTTGGGTCTCTTGGGTGTTCTGAGTCACGTTCCAGAGCCTAGCTTGGCCCTCCGACATGTGAAAGAACCCGTGCACACTTCGGCCAAGCCGGCTTTTCCAGTCATCCGCCCTAACTCCCCAACTCCTCCGCCGACGTCCCCAACTTCAAAGCCGTCACGCCGCGGAGAACCGCGGAATCGCGGGGCACGCGCCGTCGTCCGCGGTCGGAAGCTGGGGAGGTTGGCGTGAAAGCTGGGGAGGTTCGCGGGGAAGCTCCGGCATCCGGAGGCGAAGGCGCCCTAGAAGCGGCCGCGCCGCTGGCTCATCATGTTCCGCGGGCGCAGGGCGGCGCGGCGGATGCGTTCGCGGCGGGTCAGCGCCGCGGGGGCCTCCTCGGCCTCCTCAGAAGAACCGACGGCGGCGAGCACGGCTGTGACCGCGGCGAGTTCCTCGGGGGTCGGGTTTCCTTTGGTGACGGCGAACAGCGGCGAGGGCTCGACGGCGGGGACCTCGCCGTCGTCGTTCGCCGCCCCGGGGGCGGCAGGCGTCGCGTCACTCACAGCGGGATGTTCCCGTGCTTCTTGGCGGGCATCGACGCGTGCTTGTCGCGCAGGGCGCGCAGCCCGCGGAGCAGCTGGACGCGCGTCTCGGACGGCGCGATGACGGCGTCGATGTAGCCGAGCTCCGCGGCCTGATACGGGTTGAGGAGCTCCTCCTCGTAGTGGCGGATGAGCTCGGCGCGCTTCGCCTCGACGTCGCCGCCGTCCGCCTGGACGCCCGCGAGCTCGCGGCGGTACAGGATGTTCACGGCGCCCTGCGCGCCCATGACGCCGATCTGCGCCGTGGGCCACGCGAAGTTGAGGTCGGCGCCGAGCTTCTTCGAACCCATGACGATGTACGCGCCGCCGTAGGCCTTGCGGCAGATGACGGTGAGCTTCGGCACGGTGGCCTCGGCGTACGCGTAGAGGAGCTTCGCGCCGCGGCGGATGATGCCCTGGAACTCCTGGTCCTTGCCGGGCAGGAAGCCCGGGACGTCCACGAGGGTGATGATCGGGATGTTGAACGCGTCGCAGTGACGCACGAAGCGGGCGGCCTTCTCCGACGCCGCGATGTCGAGCGTGCCCGCGAACTGGATGGGCTGGTTCGCGACGATGCCGACGGTGTGGCCCTCCATGCGGCCGTAGCCGATGATGACGTTCGGCGCGTAAAGCGACTGCATCTCGAGGAAGGCGCCTTCGTCTACGATCGCCTCGATGACGCGGCGCATGTCGTAGCCGTGAGTCGGCGAGTCGGGGACGAGGGCATCGAGCGCGAAGTCCTCGGGGGTCTCCTCGAGTTCGGGGTCCGCGTCGAGCACGGGCGCCTCGACGAGGTTGTTGGACGGGAGGTAGTCGAGGAGCTCGCGGACGAACTCGATCGCGTCCTTCTCGTCCGCCGCGAGGTACGTCGCCGTTCCTGTGGTCGCGTTGTGCTGGCGGGCCCCGCCGAGCGTCTCCATGTCCACTTCCTCGCCCGTGACCGTCTTGATGACGTCCGGGCCGGTGATGAACATGTGGCTCGTCTTGTCCACCATCACGACGTAGTCGGTGAGCGCGGGGGAGTAGGCGGCCCCGCCCGCGCACGGGCCCATGATGAGCGAGATCTGGGGGACGACGCCGGACGCGGCGACGTTGTTGCGGAAGATGTCCGCGAACATCGCGAGCGAGGCGACGCCCTCCTGGATGCGCGCGCCGCCGCCATCGTTGATGCCCACCACCGGGCAGCCGTTGCGGAGCGCGAACTCCTGGACCTTGACGATCTTCTCGCCGTTGACCTGGCTGAGCGAGCCGCCGTAGACCGAGAAGTCCTGGCTGTAGACGGCGACGAGCCGACCGTCGACCGTGCCGTAGCCCGAGGCGACGCCGTCGCCGAGCGGCTTCTTCTTCTCCATCCCGAAGGCGGTGGAGCGGTGCACGGCAAGCGCGTCGAACTCGACGAACGAATCCTCGTCGAGGAGCATCTCGATGCGTTCCCGGGCCGTGTTCTTCCCGCGGGCGTGCTGCTTCTCGACCGCCTCCGGACCTGAGGGGAGCAGTGAGGCGGCCCGGCGATCGCGGAAGTCCGCGATCTTGCCCGCGGTCGTGGTCAGGTCGTGGGTCACGTGCTCCAACTCTCGATCGGCGATATGGTCACATGTAGGTTCTTCCACATGTAGGTTCCGCACAATGAGCGGAGCCGTCTCCACAGTCTAGTAAGCGATGCGTGGGCTCCGTGTGTAGGAACCCTACAATTTCTCGGCGCGTTCTGCCTGCGAGCCGGCGTCGGCGCACTCTTGTTACTGACGAGTAACAATGACTACACTGAGTCTATGACGACGATCACTCCCGGCAACGGCGTGCCCTCCTATGATGCCGGGGCGCGCAGCCTCTCGGGCCGAACCCTCGTGATGAGCGGAGGGAGCCGCGGAATCGGCCTCGCGATCGCGAAGCGCGCGGCGGCCGACGGCGCGAACATCGTCCTCCTTGCCAAGACGGCCCAGCCCCACCCCAAGCTCCCCGGCACGATCTACGACGCGGCCGACGAGATCGAGGCGGCCGGCGGCCACGCGCTTCCCGTCGTGGGGGACGTCCGGAGCGACGACGACGTCGCGCGCGCGGTGAGTGCCGCCGTCGAACGCTTCGGAGGCATCGACATCGTCGTCAACAACGCCTCGGCGATCGACCTCTCCACGACGGATGCGATCGACATGAAGCGCTACGACCTCATGCAGGACATCAACGCGCGCGGGACCTTCCTCCTCTCCAAGCTCGCGCTCCCGGCCCTGCGCGAGTCCGCGGGCGCCGGCCGAGGCGCCCACATCCTCACGCTCTCGCCGCCGCTCAACCTCGATCCGCGCTGGGCGGGCGCGCACCTCGCGTACACGATGGCGAAGTACGGCATGAGCCTCGTGACGCTCGGCCTCGCCGAAGAGCTGCGCCCCGACGGGATCGGCGTCAACTCGCTGTGGCCGCGCACCGCGATCGATACGGCGGCGATCCGGAACGTCGTGGGCGGCGATGAGATGGCACGGTCGACTCGCAGCCCCGAGATCATGGCCGACGCCGCGCACGCGATCCTGACGAGCGATCCGCGCACCACGACGGGCCAGTTCTTCGTCGACGAGGACGCCCTCCGACGCGTCGGGGTGACCGATTTCGCGCACTACAGCCTCGGCGCGCCCGAGGATCGGCTCGTGCCGGATTTCTTCCTCTGACGCGAAGATTTAGTTGGTTGGTGATCTCGTTAGCTGGCGCGAGCGAGGGTGACCTGGTAGCCCATGGCTTCG